>NZ_JAMYPU010000005.1:0-285516 GCF_040320535.1 Mesorhizobium sp. M0676 | reverse complement strand
GGGTCCTCGCCGGCGTGGGTCGTCCCCAACTCTTTTTTTTTTTTTTTTTTTTGGGTTTTATTTCCCCCCCCCCCTTTGTGGGTGGTTTTTCAAACAATTATTTTTTTTTGTTTTGGGGGGGGGGGGGGGTCTTGGCTCCTACCTCTGTTATTCGCGGGAGCGCCGCACCGACGTTAGTTGGCGCTGCACCCCACCCCGGACCTGCGGTCCGACCCTCCCCACAAGGGGGAGGGTAAGCGGAGCTATTCCGCCGGCTCGACATTGGCGTACGCCGCTTCCTCAAGCTCCCGCTTCAGCCTCGCTTCCTCATGCGCCTTCGGCGTGACGAAGCGGCCGAGCAGGAGGTAGGCGACCGGGGTCAGGAACAGCGTCGAGACGGTGGCGAGACCCAGCCCGCCGACGATGACCCAGCCGAGCGCGATGCGCGCTTCGGCACCGGCGCCGGCGGCCAGCACCAGCGGGACCCCGCCGAGGATGGTGCAGATCATCGTCATCATCACCGGCCGCAGGCGGATGATCGAGGCCTGCTCGATCGCCTGGCGCACGCCGAGGCCGCGGTCGCGCAGTTGGTTGGCGAATTCGACGATGAGGATGCCGTTCTTGGCCATGACGCCGACCAGAAGCACGAGGCCAATCTGGCTGTAGGCATTGAGGCTGGTGCCTGACAAAAGCAGCGCAAAGATTGCGCAGGCAAGGCCGAGGGGGACCGTCGCCATGATGATGACGGCGCTGACGAAGCTTTCGAACTGGGCGGCGAGCACCAGGAGGATGATGACCAGCGCGAAGCCGAAAATGGTGATCATGGCGCTGTTGGTCTCGCCGAGCGTCGCGGCTTCGGCCAGCGGCAGGACGCGGCTGCCCGGCGGCAGCAGCGGGGCGGCGATCTGCTCGGCAACGCCGAGCGCGTCACCCAGTGCGAAATTGCCGTTCAGGTTCGAGGTGATCGCCACCGAAGGCTGCTGCTGTTCGCGGGTCAGCGACGGCGGCACGGCGCGCTCGGTCAGCGTGGCGATGGTCGACATCGGCACGAAGCGGCCGTCGGCGGTCTTCAGGAAGATGTTTTCCAGATCGGTCGGATCATTGATCGGGTTGGTGGTCGAGACCAGCTTCACGCCATAGCTGCGGTCGGTGATGTAGACATCGACGACATCGTTGCCGTCGAGCATCGCCTGCAAGGTGTTGGCGAGACCCGATATGTCGATGCCGAGATCGGAGGCGCGCTCGCGGTCGATGGCCACCGCCAGCTGCGGCTGCGTCGGGTCGATGGAAAGCCGCGGCGTCTGGAAGCGCGGATCGGCCTGCATCCGGGCGATGATCTTCACCGCCGCGTCGCCGAGCGCCTTGCGGTCGTTGCCGACCAGCGCGAATTGCAGGCCGTTGCCGGCGCCGCGAATGCCGAGGCTATTGGCCTGCACCGGGAAGATGCGCACGGATGGCACCTGCCGGGTCAGCTGGCTTATCTGCGCCATGATCTCCTGCTGGCTGCGCGTGCGCTCGTCCCACGGCGCCAGCGTCATCACCATGAAGCCGGAATTGTAGGCGCCGTTCTGGCCGGCGTTTTCGAAGGTCGAGACGATCTCGCCGGAATCGCGCAGCGGCTGGATCAGCCGCTCGATCTTCTGCATCTGCTGCGTGGTGTAATCGAGGCTGACGCCTTGCGGCGCGTTGATGCGCAACAGCACGACGGCGCGGTCCTCGCTCGGCGTCAGTTCCTGGCGGATGGTGCCGAACAGGCTGAAGGCGACGCCCGCAAACAGCACCGCAACCAGCAGCACGATCCACGGCGCGCCGAGGCAGGCATGCAGGGCGCGCTTGTAGGCCGCGTTCAGCGCGCCACCGACGCGCGCGCCAATGCCGTGACCGCCTTCATGGGGGAGCGATGCGCCGGTCAACATGCGCGAGGCCAGCATCGGGCACAGCGTCAGCGCCACCACGCAGGAGAGCAGCACCGACATGGCGAGGACGAAGCCGAATTCGCGAAACAGGCCGCCGGTCTGTCCCGGCAGGAAGGAGATCGGCACGAAAACGGCAACGAGCGTCAGCGTCGTGGCGATGACTGCGAAGAACACTTCTTGGGCGCCGAGCACGGCGGCGGCACGAGGCCCCATGCCTTCGTTGCGCCGTCGCACGATGTTTTCCAGGACGACGATGGCGTCGTCGACGACAAGGCCGGTTGCCAGCACCAGCGCCAGAAGCGTCAGGATGTTGATGGAGAAGCCGGCGAGATAGATGGCGGCGATGGTGCCAATCATGGCGACCGGCATTGACAGACCAGGGATCAGCGTCGCGCGCCAGTCGAGCAGGAAGATGTAGATGACGATCAGCACCATGGAGATCGACAGGCCGAGCGCGATCTCGACCTCGTGCACGGCGCCGTTGACGAAGACTGCGTCGTCGCTGGTGATCTTGATCGACATGCCCTTGGGCAGGTTTTCCTGCAGCTTGGCGACGGCTGCTTTCACTCCGGTGGAAATATCCAGCGTGTTCGATTCCGCCTGACGGATGATGCCAAGGCCAATGCCGGTCTTGCCGTCGGAGCGCAACGAGGTCTGGCCGATGTCGGGACCGAGCGTGACGGTGGCGACGTCGCGGATGCGCGTCGTGCCGCCGATGATGATGTTTTCGAATTCTTCCGGCGTCGTCACATCGGCCGTGGTGCGGACGATGAGATCCTGGTTGGTGGTGGTGATCGAACCGGCTGGTGAATCGAAAGCGACCGAGGCAAGCGCTGCCCTCAGATCGGCGACAGTGAAGCCGAGGCTGGCGAGCTTGTTCTGGTCGACATCGATGCGGAAGATCTTGTCGCGGTCGCCATAGACCTGAACGTCGGCGACGCCAGGCACGGCAGCCAGTTCGTCCTCGATCTGGTCCTGGACGATCACCGTCATGTCCTGCACCGACATGGTGTCGGAGGTGACGGCCAGTCGCATCACGGCATCGGAATTGGCATCGGCCTTGACGATGCGCGGCGGATCGGAGGTCTCCGGTATCATGTTGGCGACACGGCCGACCGCGTCGCGCACGTCGGAAGCGGCGACGTTCAAATCGACGCCGTCGTTGAACTCGATGGTGACGCGGCTCTGGCCGAAGGACGAGGTCGACGAGATCGACTTGACGCCGGATACGCGCGCGACCGCACCCTCGATGGTGTCGGTCAGTTCACGGTCGACGGTTTCGGCGGCGGCACCCTCGAAAGCCGTCGACACGGTGACCACGGCGCGGTCGACATCGGGCAGTTCGCGGATTTCGACGCCGTAGAAAGCGGCAAGGCCGGCCACTGCGATCAGCGTGTTCAGCACGAAGGCCATGACCGGCCTGCGGATGAAGAGAGCGGTGAAGCCGGTTTCGCTGGCGGTGCTGACAGGCGCGGTCATGAGCCTTCGGCCGCGTCCGCGGCGCGCTGATCCTGGCCGGCGATGCGGACCGCGCCGCCTTCGCTGACGCTCTGGGTGCCTTCGGTCACCACCATGTCGCCATCCTCGATCTCGGCGTCGATCAGCACCGTCTCGGTGTTGCGCTGGATGATGCGCACGGGAACGCGCCTGGCCTTGCCGTCCTCGACCTGCCAGACATAGGCGCCGTCGGAACCCCACAGGATCGCCAGGGGGCTGATGGCCGGGTAGGTGTCGCCGGGGAAGCGCATGGTGATGCCGAACGACATGCCGGCGCGCAGCGAATCCGCCGGATTGGCGATTGCAGCCTTGACCAGCAGAGTGCGGCTCTTTTCGTCGATGTGGTTGTCGATGGCCGACACGGTGCCGGTATAGGCCTTGCTCGGATTGGCGATCGGCGTCGCCGACAGTTGCGCGCCGACCTTGACGGCGGCGGCAAAGCGCTCGGGCACCAGGAAATCGACCAGGATGGAGGAGCGGTCGTCAAGCGTGGCGATCGCCGACTGGCTGGTGACGTAATTGCCGGCCGATATCGGCAGGATGCCGACCGTGCCGGCGATAGGGGCGACGATCGAACGACGCTGCAAGGCGAGTTCGGCATCCTGCAGCGCCAGTTTGGCGCCGGCCAGCACCACTTGGGCATCGGCGACGGCGACCGGGGTCGCGGCGTTGGAGGCCCTCAATGATTTCACCCGCTCGAGCTTGTCCTGGGCATCCTGCAAGGCGAGCTTGGCACGATCCTGCGAGATCACCTCGGTCTCGGAATCGAGAACAGCGATGATCTGCCCCTTGTCGACGCGGGTGCCGGACTGAACGAGGAATTCAACCAGCCGGCCGGAGCTGTACGGGTTGACCGTCACCGAGGCGTTGGCGCGGCCGGTGCCGATCGCCTGCAGGCGATCGTTGATGGTGGCGGTGGCCGCAGGCAAGGCGACGACATTTGCCGGGCGGCCGGCAGCGTTGCGACCGCCTGCCTGTTTTGTCGTGTCGACCGCACCGGTTGTGGCGGGCGCCGAAGCATAGGTCCAGTCGATGCCCCAGCGTGCCAGAACCTCCGGCGCGCCCGGGAAGAATCGCGCCCAGGCGAGGACAGCCGCGACCAGGATCACAAGCGCAAAAACGATCTGTTTCCAGGCGACCATCGACACTCCGGTTGGCAAAACGTCTACCGGTTTCACCAAGCAAAAAAACGCGCAGCGACGCACCCGGTATGTGCGAAGCCGCCGCAATATCATGGCTTTATGGCAATTCTGCCGCTTCCATGCACATTAAATCTGCGTAATTTTGCGCACCTGCGGCCGGGATTGAGCGTGTCAGCGCAGGCTTTCCAGGTCGCGGATGCGCTTGGCGCTGTCGGCCTCGAGCTGCCTGGTGACAGCGCCGATCAGCGTCTCGGCGACAACGAACAGAGCGGCGGAAGAGTCCCACGCCGAAGGCACGGCGGTGCGTCCTGCAATGACATGGCGGGCGAAGCGGGCGATCGGTGATAGCCACTGGTCGGTGAACAGCACGATCTGCACGCCGCGCTGATGCGCGGTCTCGGCAAAGCGTACCAGACTGTCCTGGTAGCGCCTGATGTCGAAGATCACCAGCACGTCGCGCTTGCCCATGTCGATCAGCCGGTCGCGCCAGATGCTCTCCTGACCGGCGAGGTGATAAACGTCGGGCTGGATGATGGCGAGGTGGGCGGCCATGTAGCGCGCCAACGGATCGGTGAAGCGGCCGCCGATCAGGAATGTCTTGCCGCGCCGTTCGGCGAGCCTTTCGGCGATGTCGGCAAGCTGCCTGTCGGACAGATGCCTGAAGGTCTCGCGCATATTGTCCAGCGTCGCCTCCAGCATTGGCGACACGGCACTGCTGCCCGGTGAGGCCGGATTGAGCGTGCGCGATGCCGGCGACTGCAATTGCGCCGCCAGTTCGTCCTGCAGCGCCGACTGGAATTCGGGATAGTTCTGGAACCCCAGCCTGGAGACAAAGCGCAGGATGGTCGGCGACGATACGCCGGCGGCGGTCGAGAACTCGGCGACCGTCTTCAGCCCGATCAGCGGATAATTGGCAATCAGCGTTTGCGCGGCGCGGCGCTCGCCGGCCGGCATCGTGCCGATGCGGTCCGAAATCAGTTCGGCAATGCTGGAAATCATCGTTTTCCCCACCCCTGAGCCCCTCCAGACCGCTTCCCCGAAATCGCGTTTGACAAAGCCGGACAAACTGTATGAAATCATCCACAGGGACGCAATGACGCAAAATACGTAACATAAGATACAGCGCTCCCCAGGGGACGGCAGACTATGGAGAGAGCACGGCCCGCCAGCCTTGCATCGTCTGATACCGTAGGGGTGACGAACCCCGGCGGGTCCAGCCCTTTCGTGCTGACCTGCGACCACGCTTCCAACTTCCTGCCATCCGAATTCGGCACGCTTGGCCTGCCGGCCGAAGATCTCTCCCGCCACATCGCCTGGGACCCCGGCGCGCTGCCGGTGGCCCGCCGCATCGCGACCGCCCTCGATGCGACGCTCATCGAAACCCGCATCTCGCGCCTGATCATCGACTGCAACCGTCCGCTCGACGCACCGGACCTGGTGCCGCCGGTCAGCGAGACGACGGCCATTCCGGGCAATGCCGGCCTGTCGGACAGTGAGCGCGCCGAGCGCATCGCTTTGTCGTGGCGGCCGTTCCACGACACGATCGCATCGATCATCGACGACCGGCAGGCGCGTGGGCAGGAGACCCGGCTGGTGTCGGTGCATTCCTTCACCCCGGTCTACAAGGGCAAGAACCGGCCCTGGCATATCGGCATCATCCATGATGACGACCGCCGGCTGGCGTCGCCGCTGATAGCGGCGCTGCAGCGGCTCTCCGGCGTCACTGTCGGCATCAACGAGCCCTATTCGCCGGCCGACCGCGTCTATTTCACTTTGGAGCGCCATGCACGCTCGCGCGGCCTTGCCTGCGCAATGATCGAAATCCGCAACGACGAGATCTCCGGCGAGACCGGGCAGCGGAAATGGGCGGATCTGCTCACGGGCATTTTTTCTGACCTGGAACCCGAGGAGGCCAAGGGTTCCCGGCGACACGCAATGGGAAAGTCAGTTCAATCGGCCAGCTAGAAAAACAGGGGACGAAAATGGCAGGACCGGACAAATCAGACGCTGAAAGATCGGAGGATGTAAAAACCCTCCATAGCATGGGCTATGCCCAGGAGTTGGCTCGCCGCATGAGCGGCTTCTCGAATTTCGCAATTTCCTTTTCGATCATTTGTATTCTGGCGGGCGGCATCACGTCCTTCCCGCTGGCCATGGCGACCGGCAGCGGCTTCGAGGCGACTGTCGGCTGGGTCATCGGCGGCGTCTTTGCACTTGTCGTTGCCGCGTCCCTTGGCCAGATCGGCTCGGCCTACCCAACGGCCGGCGGTCTCTACCACTGGTCGTCAATTCTCGGCGGGCGCGGCTGGGGCTGGGCCACGGCCTGGATCAACTTGCTCGGCCTGGTCTTCGTCGTCGCCTCGGTCAATGTCGGCGTCTACGCGCTGTTCAAGGACCTTGTCTGGTCCGGCGTGTTCGGCAACGACGTCTCCGCGTGGGGCTATCAGGAGCAGGTGATCGGCGTTGTGATCATCACGGTCGCACAGGCGCTGATCAACCATTTCGGTATCAGGCTCACCACCATGCTGACGGATTTCTCGGGCTACCTCATTCTGGTCGTCGCCGTCGTGTTGACCGCGATGTTCCTGATCTGGGGCGCAAGCTGGGATTTCTCGCGGCTCACCACCTTCGTCAACAACACCGGTGATCCAGGCGCAGGCTACGTTCCGACCGCACGGACGGCACTCGTCGCCTTCCTGATCGGCCTGCTCTACCCACTCTACACCATCACCGGCTTCGACGCTTCGGCCCACACGTCCGAAGAGACCCACAATGCCCGCGTGGCGGTGCCGCGCGGCATGATCCATTCGGTCCTGTGGTCGCTGGTGTTCGGCTTCGTCATGGCCGTTTCGTTCGTACTGGCCAGCCCCGATCTGGCAGCGACGGCCAAGGATGGCGCCAATGCCTGGTTCAATCTCTTCAACAACCTGCCGGCACCATTCCTGCTGAAGAGCATCATTGCCATCGCAATCGTGCTGGCGAACTTCATCTGCGCTCTCGCCGGACTGACGTCGACCTCGCGCATGATCTTTGCCTTCGCGCGTGACGGCGGCCTGCCCGGTTCGTCGGTGTGGAAAACCGTCAGCCCGACATGGCGCACGCCGGTGGCGGCAATCTGGCTCGGAGCGGTGCTCGCGGTCGCAGCGACATTGTACTCACCGGCTTTTGCCGCACTGGCGGCCGGCTGTGCATTGTTCCTCTACGTGTCCTACGCCATGCCCGTGGCCGCCGGCCTGCTTGCCGAGGGCAAGAGCTGGACCGAATTCGGCCCGTTCCGCCTCGGCATCTGGTCCAAGCCGTTCGCCGTCATCACGGTGCTTGGCGTTCTGGTGCTGATGTATGCCGGCATCCAGCCGCCCTTCGACATCCTGATCAACTATGCCATCGGCCTGATCGTTCTGCTCGTGGTGCTGTGGTTCGGCATCGAATCGCGCCGCTTCAAGGGCCCGCCGATCGGCGCCGACATTGCTCGCCGCGCTTCGGAGATCGCGGCCGCGGAAGCAGCCGTCGGCCAGACGGCAGGCTAACAGCAAAGACTAGATGCTCCGGCCGGCGCAAGCCGACCGGGGCAGGGCCGGCCAGCTAAGAATGCAAAGGGGACTACAATGGCAGCACCGGGTTATTCAGACACAGACAAGGCGGAAGACGTAAAGCACCTCCATTCCATGGGCTACGCCCAGGAACTTGAGCGGCGGCTAAGCCGCTTCTCCAACTTCGCCGTTTCCTTCTCCATCATCTGCATCCTGTCGGGCGGCATCAATTCGCTGGCGCAGGCAACGTCGGGCGCCGGCGGTATCGGTATCGGCATCGGCTGGCTGGTCGGCTGCTTCGTTTCGCTCACCTTCGCGGTCGCCATGTCGCAGATCAGCTCGGCCTATCCGACGGCCGGCGGCCTCTATCACTGGGGTTCGATCCTCGGCAATCGCGGCACCGGCTGGGTGACGGCCTGGCTCAACCTGCTCGGCCTGATCACCGTGCTCGGCGCCATCAATGTCGGCACCTGGACCTTCTTCATCGGCGCCTTCGGGCCGACGCTCGGCATCGAGGGTACGCTGACCAATCAGATGATCTTCCTGGTCATCATCACTGGCGCCCAGGCGCTGATCAACCATCTCGGCATCAAGCTGACTGCGAAGTTGACCGACTTTTCGGGCTACCTGATCTTCTTCGGCTCGATCCTGATTGCTGTCGTCTGCCTGTTCTCCGCCGAGACCTGGGATTTCAGCCGGCTCTTCACCTTCCACAACTACTCGGGTGAGGCCGGCGCCAGCGTCTGGCCGTCCGTCTCGAACGCCTGGGTGTTCGCTCTCGGCCTTCTGCTGCCGATCTACACCATCACCGGCTACGATGCTTCGGCACACACTTCCGAGGAAACCATCAAGGCGGCCTCATCGGTGCCGCGTGCGATGGTGATGTCGGTTATCTGGTCGGCGGTCTTCGGCTATTTGTTCCTGGCCGCCTTCGTGCTGATGATCCCCAACATGGACGACGCCGCCAAGCAGGGTTGGAACGTGTTCTTCTGGGCCTTCGACCAGCGCGTCAGTCCCGGCCTCAAGGAGTTCGTCTACCTCGTCGTGTTCATCGCCCAGCTGTTGTGCGGCCTCGCAACCGTCACCTCGGCTTCGCGCATGATCTTTGCCTTCTCGCGTGACGGCGGCCTGCCGGGCTCGTCGGCACTGGCCAAGGTCAGCCCGACCTATCGCACGCCAGTGGCGGCCATCTGGACGGCGTCGGTCCTGTCGGTGCTGTTCGTTTGGGGTTCGACGCTGGTTTCGGTCGCCGGCACTTCGGCCTACACCATCGTCGTCTCGTGCACCGTCATCTTCCTGTTCCTGTCCTTCACCGTGCCGATCGTGCTCGGCATGGTGGCCTGGGGCACGCCGAAGTGGGACAAGATGGGACCGTGGAACCTGGGCCGTGGCATCTTCATGCTGTTCGGGGTCCTTTCCATAGTGTCGATGATCCTGATCTTCATCATCGGCATCCAGCCGCCGAACGACTGGGCGCTGTACATCACCGTCGGCTTCTTCATCCTGACGGCGATTGTCTGGTTCGCCTTCGAGCGCAATCGCTTCCAGGGCCCGCCGCTGGGCGACATCATCGCGGCGCGTCAGGCAGCGATCAAGGCTGCCGAACAAGCTGTCGGCGAAACCGGCCACTGACGTCACCATCATGGCCATGGCCGGCGTGCAGCCGGCTATGGTTTCGTCCTCAACGACCAAGCACTGGAGTGCCAAAGGAATGGCCGGAAATTTCTCGTTCGATCAGTTGAAGAAAGCGGTCTCCAGTGGCGAGATCGACACGGTGCTGGCCTGCATCGTCGACATGCAGGGCCGGCTCGCGGGAAAGCGTTTCCTGGCGCAGTACTTCGTCGATTCCGCCCATGACGAGACGCATGGCTGCAACTATCTCCTGGCTGCCGACATCGATATGGAGCCGGTGCCGGGCTACAAGGCGGCAAGCTGGTCGAAGGGCTATGGCGACTTCGTCATGAAGCCGGACCTTGCCACGCTGCGGCGCATTCCGTGGCTGGAAAAGACGGCGCTGGTGATCTGCGACGTGCTCGACCACCACACCCATGACGACCTGCCGCATTCGCCGCGCGCCATCCTGAAGAAGCAGGTCAAGCGGCTGTCCGAGCGCGGCTATATCGGCTACTTCGCCTCCGAGCTCGAATTCTATCTGTTCAACGAGACCTACGATTCCGCCCGCAAGAAGCACTGGCAGGGGCTCGACACCGCGTCGCCTTATATCGGCGACTACCAGATCGGCATCACCACCAAGGAAGAAGGCGTCATGCGCCGGCTTCGCAACGAGATGGAAGCGGCGGGCATCCCGATCGAAAACTCCAAGGGCGAATGGGGCCCGGGGCAGGAAGAGATCAATGTGCGCTATGCCGAGGCGCTCGACATGGCGGACCGCCACGTCATCCTGAAGAACGGCGCCAAGGAGATTGCCGAGTCCGAAGGCAAGTCGATTTCCTTCATGTCGAAATACAATTACGGGCTCGCCGGCAATTCCAGCCACATCCACAATTCGCTGTGGAGCGCCGACGGCAAGACGCCATTGTTCTTCGACAAGAAGGCGGACTGGACTTTGTCCACGCTCGGCCAGCAATGGGCGGCTGGGCAGCTCAAATACGCCAGGGAGTTTACCTGGTTCCTGGCGCCCTACATCAACTCCTACAAGCGCTTCCAGGCCGGCACCTTCGCGCCGACCAAGATCATGTGGAGCGAGGACAACCGCACCGCCGGCTTCCGCCTGTGCGGTGAGGGCACCAAGGGCATCCGCATGGAATGCCGCATCGGCGGCGCCGACCTGAACCCCTATCTCGCTTTCGCCGCGCTGATCGCCGCCGGCCTTGCCGGCATCGACGAGAAGCTCGGACTGCAGAAGCCGTTCGTCGGCGATGCCTACCAGGCCTCGCGCCTGCCAGAGATCCCGAAGACGCTGCGCGACGCCACCGAGACGCTGGCCAAATCGAAGATGCTGAAGCAGGCGCTCGGCGACGATGTGCTCGAACATTATGTCCACACCGCAAAGTGGGAGCAGTTCGAATACGACCGCCGCATTACGGATTGGGAACTGCACAGGGGGTTCGAGCGGTATTAAAACTTTATACAGCTTTAATGTTGACAATGTAGTGAAGTTAGTACCATATGGTACCTGTAAACTGCAGTGCGCTACATTGAGGAGTTTGCAATGTCCAAATATGCGCCGCTCAAGGACTTTCTCATTGCCCAAAATGTCGATCGCGTTCCGATGTCCTTCGCCGAAATCGAGAGAGTGCTCAATCTTCCGCTGCCCGCATCGAAGCAATACCCTGCATGGTGGAGCAACAATCCGAGCAACAATCCCATGACAAGGGAGTGGCTTGAGGCTGGGTTCGAGACCGAATCCGTCAATATAGGGAGTGGGAAATTGGTATTTCGCCGCGTTCGCAAAGTGCCCATTTCGGCGCCGCCCAGTGGTAGCGTGCCTACCGCGCCAAAGGAGGCGCGCGCGGATCGCCACCCCGGTTTTGGTTTCATGAAGGGCCTGATAACAATCGAAGCCGGATTTGATATCACCAAACCTTTCGATGACGAGCCATGGGACCGGGGCTATCTGGGCGGTGAGGCTGACGCGCGTGACGGCAAACTTGCGGTGCGTAAATGAGCGAAGGGCCAAACCTGCTTCTGGATACATGTGCGGTGATCTTTGTCGCCAACGATAGTCTGATCGATCCGCACGCAAGCCGGGAGATTTCGGAAGCGGCCTATGACGGCCGTCTGTATCTTTCGCCGATGTCGGCATGGGAGATCGGAATTGGCGTAGCCAAGGGCCGGCTCAATCTGCCATTGGCGCCACTCGACTTCGTGGAGCGATTCATCGAGCGAATGTCGGCAAAGCTCAGCGCTATCTCACCAGCCATTCTGATTGCGTCATCCAACCTGCCCGGTCCGCCTCATGGTGATCCCATGGATCGGATACTGATGGCAAGTGCGAGAGCGTTGGACATGGTTCTGGTGACGCGTGACGAGCCCATCCTTCGCTATGGCCGCAATGGCCATCTGCGCACCCTAGCCTGCTAACTTGGAGTATCCTTTGGAAACCGTAAAACTCAAATCGCCCATCGATGGTTCGATTTACGCCGAGCGGCCGATCGCGACCGACCAGGCGATCAATGCCGCGGTCGAGCGCGCCAAGGCGGCGCAGGAGAAGTGGGCGCTGACGCCGATCGTCGAGCGCGGCAAATTTATGCTGGCGATGCTCGAAACGCTGGTCGCGATGACCGACGAGATCGTGCCGGAGATCGCCTGGCAGATGGGGCGACCGGTGCGCTATGGCGGCGAGTTCGGCGGCGTCAGGGAACGCACCAATTACATGGTCGAGATCGCTGAAGCCGCGCTGAAATCCGTGCCGGCATCCAACCCGAAGGACGGCTTCCGACGCTATGTGAAGAAGGATCCGCTCGGCGTCGTCATGGTGATCGCGCCGTGGAACTATCCCTATCTGACCGCCGTCAACACCATCGTGCCGGCACTGATGGCCGGCAATACCGTTATCCTCAAACATGCGGCGCAGACGCTGCTGGTCGGCGAACGGTTCCAGCAGGCGTTCGACAAGGTTGGGCTGCCCAAGGGCGTGTTCCAGAATGTCGTGCTGAACCATGCCCAGACTGAGAAGCTGCTCGGCTCGGGCAAGATCGACCATGTCAATTTCACCGGTTCGGTCGGCGGCGGCCGCGCCATCGAGAAGGCGGCGGCCGGCACCTTCATGACGCTCGGCCTCGAACTCGGCGGCAAGGATCCGGCCTATGTGCTGCCCGACGCCAAGCTCGACCATGCGGTGGCCAATCTGGTCGACGGCGCCTTCTACAATTCCGGCCAGTGCTGCTGCGGCATCGAGCGCGTCTATGTGCATGAGAAGGTCTACGACCAGTTCGTCGAAGGTTTCACCGCCGAGACGAAGAATTATGTCGTCGGCAATCCGCTGGAACAGGCGACGACAATGGGGCCGATGGCGCAGGCGCGCTTTGCCGACCTGATCCGCGAGCAGAAGGCCGAGGCGCTGCGCAAGGGTGCAATCGCACACATCAATATGAAGGTGGCTAACGACAAGGCCGGCTCGCCCTATCTGGCGCCGGAAGTGCTGACCGGCGTCGACCACCAGATGAGCGTCATGCGCGAGGAAAGTTTTGGCCCGATCGTCGGCATCATGAAGGTGCGCAACGACGAGGAGGCGATCGCGCTGATGAACGACAGCCCCTACGGGCTGACCGCTTCGATCTGGACCGACGATATCGAGCATGCGGTGGCGATCGGCGACCGCGTCGAGACCGGCACCGTGTTCATGAACCGCTGCGACTACCTCGATCCGGCGCTGGTCTGGACCGGCGTCAAGGACACCGGCAAAGGCGTCGCCCTTTCGGCGCTCGGCTACGACAATCTGACCCGGCCGAAATCCTTCCATCTGCGCGAAGCCATCTGATTTTTTGAAAGACAAGACATGTCCAAGCTGATCTCCAAATGGAACTACCCGACCACCGTCCGCTTCGGCGCCGGGCGCATCAAGGAACTGCCTGAGGTGCTCGCTGCCACCGGCATTAAGCGGCCGCTATTCGTCACCGATCCGGGGTTGGCGAAACTGCCGGTCGTCGCTTCGACGCTGAAAATCCTCGACAACGCCAAGGTATCCTATGGCGTGTTCTCCGAGGTGAAGCCGAACCCGGTCGATTCCAACCTCACCGCCGGGATCGCCGTGTTCAAGAAGGGCAAGCATGACGGCGTCATCGCTTTCGGCGGCGGTTCAGCGCTCGATCTCGGCAAGCTGATCGCGTTCCAGGCTGGCCAGACGCGGCCGATCTGGGACTTTGAGGATGTCGGCGACTGGTGGACGCGCGCCAATTCGGATGCCATCGCGCCGATCATAGCCGTGCCGACCACTGCCGGCACAGGCTCGGAAGTCGGGCGTGCCGGCGTCATCACCAATGAGGCGACGCACACTAAGAAGGTGATCTTCCATCCGAAGCTTTTGCCGGCAATCGTCATTGCCGATCCGGAACTGTCGGTCGGCATGCCCGGCTTCATCACCGCCGGCACCGGCATGGATGCGCTGGCGCACTGCCTCGAAGCCTATTGCGCGCCGGGCTATCACCCGATGGCCGACGGCATTGCGGTGGAAGGTGTGCGCCTGGTGTTCGAGAACCTGCCCAAGGCCTACGCCAACGGCAAGGACCTTGTCGCGCGCGCCCACATGATGAGTGCGGCCGCCATGGGTGCTGCCGCCTTCCAGAAGGGTCTTGGCGCCATCCACTCGCTGTCGCATCCGATCGGCGCGCTCTACGACACCCATCACGGCATGACGAATGCGGTGTTCATGCCCTATGTCTTGGCCTTCAATCGCGACTCCATCGAGGAGCGGATTGCCCGGCTCGCTGCCTATTGCGGCATCAAGGGTGGCTTCGACGGCTTTGCCAAAGCGATCATCAAGCTGCGCAAGGAATTGAAGGTGCCGCATGCGCTGCCCGATCTGATCAAGGGGCTCGACATGGACAAGAAGCGCAAAGGGCTGATCGCCGACATGGCGGTGGTCGATCCGACCGCCGGCGGCAACCCGGTCAGGCTGACCAAAAAGGCGGCGCTGACGCTGCTCGAGAACACTATCGCCGGCACTGTCTGAGGCGGTTTCTGCGCCGGACGTGATCTAAAAACGAAGGGAAAGGAAGGGCAAGGGGCAAAAAGTAAGGCAATAAACCATTAGCCGGGAAATTAAGTCGAGGCTAATTGCTACAGCCGGTTAAAAAGAGTTAACTTTTCGTACCGCCGGGGGCCAGTTTCAAAAAGCTTTCATCTGGCTGTCATATGAAACCGATACCGCATCGCAGGCGTCCAGGACGCCAGTTCAACGGAGAGAACACATGTTCAAGTTCACAGGGAAAGTGCTTTCCCTTTCGGCCGTCGCCCTCATGGCGACCTCTGCTATCTCGTCGGCCCAGTCCATGGATGAACTGGTTGCCGCTGCGAAGAAGGAAGGCCAGCTCACGACCATCGCGCTGCCGCATGACTGGTGCGGCTACGGCGCCGTCATCGACGGCTTCAAGGCAAAGTATCCTGAGATCACCATCAACGAACTCAACCCCGATGCCGGCTCCGGCGACGAGGTCGAGGCGATCAAGGCCAACAAGGACAACAAGGGCCCGCAGGCGCCCGACGTCATCGACGTTGGCCTGTCCTTCGGCCCGACCGCCAAGAAAGATGGCCTGATCCAGGCTTACAAGGTGTCGACCTGGGACTCGATTCCTGACAGCGCCAAGGATGCCGACGGTTTCTGGACCGGCGACTATTACGGCGTGCTCGCTTTCGAAGTGAACAAGGACTTGGTCAAGGAAGCACCGGCCGATTGGGCCGACCTGCTGAAGCCGGAATTTGCCAACTCGGTAGCCCTTGCCGGCGATCCGCGCACGTCGAACCAGGCAATCCAGGGCGTCTATGCCGCTGGCCTGTCGACGGGCGCCGCCGCTGGTGAAGCCGCTGGCACCGCTGGCCTCGACTTCTTCAAGAAGCTCAACGCCGCTGGCAATTTCGTTCCCGTCGTCGGCAAAGCCGCGACACTTGCTCAGGGCCAGACCCCGATCCTGATCACCTGGGACTACAACGCGCTCGCAGGCCGCGACACGCTGAAGGGCAACCCGCCCGTCGACGTCATCGTGCCGAAGACCGGCGTCGTCGCCGGTGTCTACGTGCAGGCGATCAGTGCCTATGCGCCGCATCCGAATGCCGCCAAGCTCTGGTTGGAGTATCTCTACTCCGACGAAGGCCAGATCGGCTGGCTGAAGGGCTATTGCCATCCGATCCGCTTCAACGATCTTGCCAAGAACGGCAAGCTCCCGGCGGACGTGATGGCCAAGTTGCCGCCGGCGGAATCCTATGCCTCGGCAGTGTTCCCGACGCTCGACGAGCAGGGCAAAGCCAAGGAAGTCGTCAGCAAGAACTGGGACGCCACTGTCGGCGCCAACGTCAAGTAAGACTTGAAGCCAACCGGGCGGCCGCGAGGCCGCCCGGCCCTCTCCAGAAGACGGTAGCCGGCGCATGACCGATCTCTCGCTTTCCAATCAGGCATTTGCCACCAAGCCGGTGTCACCGAAGGAGGCGACCGCCTTCCGCTTGCCGACGCAATGGATCGGCGTGGCGCCTTTCTTTATCTTTGCCCTGATGTTCTTGATCCTGCCCACGCTCTATCTCGTGTTGGGCGCCTTCCGGAACGGTGAAGGCGGGTTCACGCTCGACAATATCCTGCAGTTGGTCACCGATCCGTCGATCAGCAATTCCTACTGGTCTTCGATCAAGATCAGTTTCTGGTCGGCCATCATCGGGGCGTTTGCCGGGCTCGCAATAGCGATCGCGATCGTGCGCGGCGGACTTCCAAGCTGGACGCGCTCCGCCACCCTGACCTTTTCGGGCGTCGCCTCGAATTTCGCCGGCTTGCCGCTCGCCTTCGCCTTCCTGGCTACGCTCGGCCGTGTCGGTATCGTCACGACGCTTCTGCGTGACGTGCTCAACATCAACATTTACGCGATGGGCTTCAATTTTCTCACCACGACGGGCCTGATCGCGGTCTATCTGTTCTTCCAGATACCGCTGATGGTGGTCATCATCGTGCCGGCCATCGACGGCTTGAAGAAGGAGTGGGGCGAGGCCGCGGCCACGCTTGGTGCCACGCAGGCCCAGTACTGGCGCATAGTGGTCATTCCCGTGATATGGCCGAGCTTCCTCGGCACCGTCATTCTTTTGTTCGCCAACGCCTTCGGCGCCATCGCTACGGCCTATGCGTTTGCCGGCCCGACGCTCAACATCGTCCCGATCAAGCTCTATTCGCAGATGAATGGCGACGTGTTGCACAACCCGCAGCTTGCTTATGCCATCGCCTTCGGCATGATCGTCATCACCGGGCTGGCGAATGTCTTCTACATCTGGTTTCGGACTCGCTCCGAAAGGTGGCTCAAATGAAATCGGGTAAGTTCTGGGCCTGGGTCGTCTTTGTTGTCGGGGCCGCCTATTTCTTCATTCCGCTGATGGCGACGGTCGAGTTCTCGCTGCGCATGCGGCGCGGCGTCCACTCCTTCGACGCCTATCAGGTTGTACTGGGCGACGCGCGCTTCCAGTCAACCTTCCTGTTTTCAGTCATCGCGGCGGTCTGCACCATTGTTCTGGGAGTGCTGATCGTGGTGCCGGCGGCGTACTGGATCCGGCTGCGTCTGCCGCAGCTCAGGCCAATCGTCGAATTCATCACCCTTTTGCCGCTGGTCATTCCGGCAATCGTCATCGTCTTCGGCTATATCAGGATGTACGGCTCGAACTCGTCATTGCCGTTCCTGGCAAGCAGTTGGGGTGCGAACGCGTTGCTTGTCATTGGCTATACGACGCTGTCTTTGCCTTACATGTATCGCGCCGTCGATACTGGGCTGCGCACCATCGATGTGCGCACGCTGACCGAAGCCGCTCAAATCCTCGGCGCCGGCTGGGGCACGATCATCACCCGCGTGATCCTGCCCAATGTGCTGATCGCGGTGCTGTCCGGCGCATTCCTGACCTTCGCAATCGTCATCGGCGAGTTTACAATGGCCAGTCTGCTCAGCCGTCCGGCTTTCGGCCCGTATCTGCAGAACATCGGCGCCAACCGCGCCTATGAACCGGCCGCCCTTGCGGTGATAGCATTCGCAATCACCTGGGGTTGCATGTCGCTGATCCAGATCCTGTCCCGCTTCGCGCCGAAATCGGCGAACCGCCCAAATTGATCGAGAGAACCACGCCATGGCCGACTCATTCCTCTCCATCCAGCACGTTCGAAAATCCTTCGGCGCCACCACGGTCGTGGAGGACTTCAATCTCGACGTCGAGCGCGGTGAATTCGTCTCGTTCCTCGGCCCGTCCGGTTGTGGCAAAACCACCGTGCTTCGCATGGTCGCCGGTTTCGAAGAGCCAAGCGCCGGCAAGATCGTGGTTGGCGGCAAGGACATTACGCGGCTGAAGCCCAACCAGCGCAATGTCGGTATGGTGTTCCAGGCTTATGCGCTGTTCCCGAACCTGACCGTGGCGCAGAATATCGGCTTCGGCCTGAAGGTCGCCGGGATGGCAAGGGCAGAGATCGATGCCCGGGTCGCGGAGATGCTCGATATCATCAAGCTGCCGCAGATGGCAGACCGCTATCCCTATCAGCTCTCGGGCGGCCAGCAGCAGCGTATCGCGCTGGCGCGTGCCATTGCGCCGAAGCCGAAGCTGCTTCTTCTCGACGAGCCGCTGTCGGCGCTCGATGCCAAAGTACGTGTGTCGTTGCGCGAGGAAATCCGCTCGATCCAGAAGAAGCTCGGCATCACCACCATCTTCGTCACCCATGACCAGGAAGAGGCGCTGTCGATCTCCGACCGCATCGCGGTGATGTATGGCGGCAAGGCCGAGCAAGTCGGCACGCCGTTCGAGATCTACAACCGGCCGGCGACCAAGTTCGTCGCCAATTTCGTCGGCACGCTGAACGTGCTCGAAGGCAAGGTCACTGACGCCGCGGCCGGCACGGTGCAAGTCAACACGCAGGAAGTCTCGCTCAAGGGCAAGCTCAACGGCTCGAAGTCGGGCGACACGCTGTCGCTGGCGCTGCGTCCTGAGGCGATCTCGCTCGGACGCCAGCCCGGTCGCGATTCAAGCCTGTCGGGCGAAATCTCTGAAGTGCACTTCCTCGGCTCGGTCATTCGCGTTCGCGTCGGCATCGGCGGCAACACGGTGTCGCTCGACACCTTCAACAGCCCGGCAACGCCACCGCCGGCTGTCGGCGAGAAGGCCGACATATCATTCTCATCAAGCGATATGCTGGTGCTGCACTAGCAAGCAGCATTTTGGCGCGACCGAGGCGGTCGATTCGAGCTGGCGCGATGAACGGCCGTATCATTGCCGGACCCCGAGTGCTGGATAATCAACAGCATCTTGCCATCCAGCCACTGCCCATGATGCCGCTTCGCCGCTACGATGGGCCATGGCGCTATTCGAACTTACCCTCATCCTGCTTCTGGCTGCCGTCGCGCTGACGGCGCTGTCGCGGCGGCTGGAAATTCCCTATCCGTCCCTGCTGGCTCTGGCCGGCGTCGCGATTGCCTTCGTACCCGGTGCGCCGACGATCGAGATCGATCCGGAGCTGGCGCTTGCCCTGTTCATCGCGCCGGTGCTTCTCGACGCCGCCTATGACACGTCGCTGCGCGACCTCAAGCGCTACCGGCTGTCGCTCGCGTTGCTCGCGCTGGGCGCCGTGGTCTTCACCACCGTGGTGGTTGCCTTGGTCGGCTGGAAGATGGCCGGCCTGCCGATCGCGGCGGCAATCGCGCTTGGCGCCATCGTCGCGCCACCGGATGCGGTGGCCGCATCCGCCGTGCTCAGCCAGTTCAAGGTACCGCACCGCATCACCGCCATCCTGCAGGGCGAGAGCCTGCTCAACGATGCCACGGCGCTGCTGATCTACCGGCTGGCGGTTTCGGCCGCGCTTGGCACGATCATGCTCAGCAACGCCGTTCCGGTGATCCTGCTGGCAACGATCGGCAGTGTGATCGCGGGCTATCTGTTTGGCCGCGTCTCGCTGCTGGCGCTCGGCCGCATCGAGGATGCGGCGAGCAGCACGGTGGTGCAGTTTGCCGGAACCTTCGCCGTGTGGATCATCGCCGACAGGCTCGGCCTTTCCGCCATCATCACCATCGTCGTCTATGCCATGACCATTGCGCGCAGGGCGCCGCGCCAGTCGTCGGCGAGACGCCGCGTCAGCACCTATTCGGTCTGGGAGTCGGCGGTGTTCGTGCTCAACGTGCTGGCTTTCGTGCTGATGGGCCTGCAGGCACGCACGATCGTTGGCAGGCTGGCCGGCGACGGGCAAGGCGAAGCATTCCTTTTCGCCGCAACGGTGCTGGTCGTCGTTATCGTCGCGCGCCTTGTCTGGGTGGCGAGTTACGTCGCGATCATCCGGTGGCTTGCCCGCTTCGGCAGCCAAGAGGCAAGGCGGGAATTGCCGACGTTCGGCGGCGCCGTCATTGTCGGCTGGTGCGGCATGCGTGGGTTGGTGACGCTGGTGGTGGCCATTGCGCTGCCGGCCGATTTTCCCGGCCGCGACCCGATCGTGCTTGCCGCCTTCGCGGTGGTGCTGGGCACGCTGGTGCTGCAAGGCATGACGCTGAAGCCGCTGCTGCGCTGGATCAACTTCGACCCCGATAGAACCGTCGACAATGAGGTGGCGCAGGCGCGCGTCGCCATCATGCAGGCAGCACTGGACGTGCTGAGCCGCAAGACATCTGCGGCCGCCGCCGTCGTGCGCGAACAGTATGAAGCGCAGCGCCTGATTGCGGAAAACCCGGAGGACGCTCAGGCCGCGACCGAATACGACCGGCTGCGCCTCTATGCCATCAACCGCCAGCGCGATACGCTCGAGGAGTTGCGCAGCAACGGCACGATCGGCGACGAAGCCTACCACCGGCTGGAGGAAGAGATCGACTGGGCCGAACTGGCGGCATCGCCGGCGGGCCGGTTCCAGCCGCTGACCACATCATAGACGCTGGCCCAGTTCCGCCGTCGTGCCGGTACATTGCAACCCGTCTGCCGAACCGCTACTGCCAAAGCGAAATTGAGCCGGATAAGCAATGAAGCTGGTCAGCTACAACATCCAGTACGGGTTCGGCGGCGATGGCCGTTACGATCTTTCGCGCTGCACCAAGCTGGTCGACGGCGCCGATATCATCGCGCTGCAGGAGGTCGAGCGGCATTGGCAGCGCACCAATGAGGACGACCAGCCGGAGGTCCTGTCCAAGCTGCTGCCTAGCTATTACTGGGTCTATGGCCCGGCCTTCGACATGGACGCCAGTGAGCAGCGCGACGGCCGGGTCGTCAACCGCCGCCGCCAGTTCGGCACCATGCTGCTGTCGAAGCTGCCGATCGCCTGGTCGCGGCTGCACGCGCTGCCCATGCGCCGCACGCTGCGGCCGCTCAACACGCGCAACGCCGCGCTCGAATGCATGATCCGCACGCCGGCCGGACCGGTAAGGGTCCTGTCGCTGCATCTCGCCCATATCGCGGCGGAGGAGCGTCTGGAGCAGATCGACTATCTCTTGGCCGAGCATCGCCGCGCGCCGTCCGAGGGCGGCCCGTGGAGCGGCGCGGACGATGAGCCTTCGCGCAACTGGACCAGCGGCGAGGCCGAGCCGGAGAACCCGACGGCGGCGATCTGGATGGGCGATTTCAACATGGAGCCTGGCAGCGCCGAATACAGCCGCATCGTCGGCAGCACGCCCTATCATCGCGGGGCGGCCTATCTCGACGGCTTTGTTGATGCCGCTGCCGTCGCTAGCGAGCCGGCTGCCGATTACCACACCCATGTGAAAACGATCGACGGGAAATTGGCAAAACGCCGGCTCGACCATTGCTTCGTCGGCGGTATGTTCGTGGACCGTGTGCGCTCGGTCAGTGCCGATATAGGCGAGATCGCTTCAGACCATTTTCCGGTCCGGATCGATATCGATCTCGAAACGCCTTTGAGCTCGGGAGATCGGTGAGCCCTCGATGACGCTTTTCGTCTTCTTCGCGGTGCTTGCCGCCGCCGCCATGCACGCGATCTGGAACGCGCTGGTCAAGGTCCATCTCGATCGCTTCCTGTCGATCACGCTGATGACACTGGGCATGGGGTTTGCCGCACTGTTCGTGCTGCCCTTCGTCGAGTTTCCGAAGGCCGAAGTGTGGCCTTTCATCATCGCCTCGGTGCTCTTTCACATGGGCTACCGGACCTTCCTGATCGGCGCCTACAAGGCCGGCGATTTCGCCCAGACCTATCCGCTGGCGCGCGGCACGGCGCCGCTTTTGACCGCGCTCGGCGGCGTTGTCGTGGTGCAGGAGATGCCGGCGCCGTTCGCCATCCTCGGCATCCTGCTGCTGTCGGCCGGCACGCTGGTGATGTCGTTTCGCGGCGGCGCGCATCTGGAGCGGATCAATGTGCGGGCGGTCGGCTTTGCGCTCGGCACTTCGATCTTCATATCCAGCTATACGCTCTCCGACGGCAGCGGCGCGCGGCTGGCCGCAACGGCAACGAGCTATGCCGCATGGCTGTTCATCTGCGATGCCACGTGGGCGCTGGTGCTGTGCCTCATCTTTCGCGGGCCCAAGGCGCTGCCCGTGCTGGCGCGTGACTGGAAAGCCGGCCTGTTCACCGGCGTGCTCAGCGGCGCGGCCTACTGGATCGTCATGTGGGCGATGACTAAGGCGCCGATCGCCTCGGTGGCGTCGTTGCGCGAGACGTCGATCCTGTTTGCCATGATGATCTCGGTTTTCGCGCTCGGCGAGAAGATGACAGGCTGGCGCGGCGCCGCCGCGCTCAGCATCGTCGCCGGTGTCGTGGCCCTCAGACTGGGCTGAGAGCCTGATACTTCAGCCGAGCACCGTCATCACCTGTCCGCGCCGTTCCGGACTGAAGCGGATGACGAGGATGATGCAGACGGCGACCACGCCGGCAAACAGCGCCAGCGCGTAGCCATAGCTGCCTCCAGACGCCTCGGCGATGCCGGCCTGGTAGGGACCGCCATAGGACGCCGCGAGATTGCCGGCCTGGTAGATGAAGCCGGGCAAGGTTGCCCGCACGGCGCCGGGCGACAGCTCGTTAAGATGCACCGGGATGACGCCCCAGGCGCCCTGCACCGCGACCTGCATGACGAAGGCGCCGATGGCCAGCATGAACGGTGTCGAGCTGAAGGCCCAGAGCGGAATCGAGGGCAAGGCAATCAGGCAGGCGAGCGTTATCGCGTTGACGCGGCCGATCTTCTCCGACAGTGCGCCGAACGCCAACCCGCCGACGATGGCGCCGATATTAGCGACGATGGTGATCCAACTCACCGTGTGCGGGTCGAAGCCATGCTGCTTCTTGAGGAAGGTCGGGTAGAGGTCCTGCGTGCCGTGGCTGAAGAAATTGAAGAACATCATCAGCACGACCGCATAGACGGCGACGCCCCAGTGCTTCCGCAGCGTTTCAAGAAGGCCAGTTCTGACGGACTTCTGCGCCTCGACGAAGGCCGGCGATTCCGGCACATGCGAGCGGATGAAGAGCACGATCAGTGCCGGCAGGAAGGAGAGCAGGAACATGGCGCGCCAGCCGATCGTGTAACCACCGATCGTCTGCTGGTAGAGCACGCCGTAAACCACGGCCGCCAGAAGGTAGCCGGTGGGATAGCCGCATTGCAGGATGCCCGAGACCATGCCGCGGGCACTGGGCGGAATGGACTCCATGGCGAGCGAACTGCCCAGCCCCCATTCGCCGCCCATGGCGATGCCGAACAGAGCGCGCAGCGCGAGGAAAATGCCGAGATTGGGCGAGAAGGCAGCCAGCGCGCCGATCACCGAATAGCTGACGATGTTGAGCATCAGAATGGGCTTGCGGCCATATTTGTCGGCCAGCCTGCCGAAGAAGAAGGCGCCGATGAAGCGTGTCGCCAGCGTCAGGAACAACGCTTTGGAGACTGCCGGAACGTCAGTGTTGAATTCGGTTGCGATATCGGTGAGCAGGAACGTCAGAAGGAAGAAATCGAAAGCGTCGAGCGTCCAGCCGAGGAAGGAGGCAAGGACGGTTTTCTTCTGCTGCGCGGTGAGAGCCACGACGTTCCTCCTAAACGCCCCCGGGGAACGATATGTTCCTTGGGGCGCAAAAGAGAACAGGCGTCAGCCGGCTTTCGAAAGAAGCGCGGTCACTTTTTCGTAATGTCGAGATCGAACACCATCAGCCCGTCGGTGCCGCCTTCGAGCGCTGCGACCAATCGGGCGCCGGCGCGCTGATGCGCTTCATGCACGAGATAGGCGTCGCGGGCGGCGGCATCGCGGAAGTCGATGGTGAAGGCATGGCTGAAGCCGCGCGCGAACGGCTCCGGGCTGACATTGGTGCTGAAATGGACCGTGTCCATGCCGTCGACAACGGAGCGCAGTGCTTCGAGATCGGCGTGGATTGCCGTGCGCTCGGTGGCGGGCACATCGCTGCGGAAGCGTACGAAGACGCAGTGTCTGATCATTGGTTCGTTCTCCTAAGTGGCTATGCGGCCCGATTGCTGGAGAACACCGCCGGCGGAAGCGGCTCGCGGCCGAGGATGATGTCGGCGCCTTTTTCGCCGACCATGATGGTCGGCGCATTGGTGTTGGAGGAAGGCACGCGCGGCATCACCGAGGCATCGCAGACGCGCAGGCCCTCGATGCCGCGCAGACGCAGGTCCGGTGTGACCACCGCCATATCGTCATGGCCCATGCGGCAGGTACCCACGGGGTGATGGTCGGTCTTGGCGGTGCGGCAGGCATAGTCGATCAGCTCGTCATCGCTGGCGAGCGATGGTCCGGGCAGCACCTCGCGCAACACGTAAGGCGCAAGCGCCTTCTGCCGCATGATCTCGCGCGCAAGCCTGAGGCCCTTGATGGACATGGCGCGGTCATAAGGGTCCGACCAATAGTTGGGATCGATCAGCGGGTGGTCGGCCGGGTCGGCGCTGCTCAGCCGCACCGTGCCGCGCGAGCGCGGGCGCAGGAAGGCCGAGTTCAAGGTCACGCCGGGGTTCTTCAACCTCTCGACGCCGGCCTCGATGCCGGAGCCCAGTCCCAGATGGAACTGGATGTCGGGCGAGGCGGCGGTCGGATCGGCGTACCAGAAGCCGCCGGTCTCGAACAGGCTGGAGGCGACCGGCCCTTTCTTCAGCAGCAGATACTGCAAGCCGGCCCACGCGGTGCGGTGCAGCTTGGCGTAGTTGTCATAGGTGTGGTCGCCGGTGCATTCGGCGATGACGAACAAATCGAGATGGTCCTGCATGTTGGAGCCGACACCGGGCAGATCATGCACCGGCGCCACGCCGACCGATTTCAGGTGATCAGCCGGGCCGATGCCCGACTGCATCAACAGCTTCGGCGAACCGATGGCGCCGGACGAGACGATCACTTCGCGCTCGGCGCGCATGATGGTCTTCTCGCCGCCGGGTTTGTCGACGATCTCGACGCCGATGGCGCGGCCTTTCTCGACCACGATGCGGGTGACCAGCACATCGGTTCGGACTGTCAGGTTCTTGCGGGCGCGGATGGGCTTCAAATAGGCGACCGAAGCGGATGAGCGACGGGCGTCCTTCTGGGTCAGCTGGTAGTAGCCGACGCCTTCCTGGCTAGCGCCGTTGAAATCCGGGTTGAAGGGGATGCCCATCTCTTGGCCGGCGCGGAAATAGGCCTCGCAAATCGGCAGCGGCGAAATCGGGTTCGACACGCCGAGCGGCCCCTGGTCGCCGTGAAAATCGTTGGCGAAGCGCTGGTTGTTCTCGGCGCGCTTGAAATAGGGCAGCACGTCGCGATAGCCCCAGCCCGCGAGGCCCTCTTCCTTCTCCCATGCGTCGTAGTCGCGAGCGTTGCCGCGCGTGTATATCTGGGCATTGATGGACGAGCCGCCGCCGACCACCTTCGCCTGCGTATACCAGAAGACGCGGTCCTGCATGTGCCTCTGCGGCACAGTCGACCAGCCCCAGGAAGCGATGCCCTTGGTCATCTTGGCAAAGCCCGCCGGCATGTGGATGTAGGGGTGCCAGTCCTTGCCGCCGGCCTCGAGCAGCAGCACGGAATTCGCTGGATCCTCGCTCAGCCGGTTGGCCAGAACGCAGCCGGCCGGGCCGGCACCTACGATGATGTAGTCGGTCATAACCCTATCCACCTACAGTCGATGCACGGAGAGCGCGCCGTCGACATTGATAATCGAGCCTGTGGAAAAGCCGAGCTTGCCGGCGGCAAGCGTCGCCACCACGGCGCCGATGTCCGATGCTTCGCCCCAGCGTTTTGCCGGCACCAGGCCGCTGTCGATAAGCGCGTCGTATTTGGCTGATACGCTCGCGGTCATGTCGGTGCGAATGATGCCCGGCCGCAGTTCGAACACGCCGATGTTTTCCGGCGCAAGCCGTAGCGCCAGGTTCTTCACCCACATCGAAAGGCCGGCTTTCGAGATGCAGTAGTCGGCGCGTTCCGGCGAGGCCATATCGGCGCTGACCGAGGTGATGGTGATGATCGAGCGCGGATGATTGCTGGGAGCCGCCAGCATCGCCTTGGCGACGGCCTGGCTAAGGAAGACTGTGCCGCGCAAATTGACGTCCAGCGCACGGTCGAAATTCTCGGGCTTCAGCTCCAGCAGATCGCCGCGCACCACGGCGCCGATGCCGGCATTGTTGACGAGGCAGTCGATGCGGCTGAAGGCACGTATGGCGGCGTCGACGAGGGCCGTGTGATCCTCGAGGTTGGCGATATCACAACGGACATAGGCGAACTCCGCACCCCGTGCGGTGATGTTGGCGGCCAGTTCGTCCGGCGCTTGTTCGGCAAGGTCGGCGATCAAAATGTCGAAGCCGTCCCCGGCCAGCGCCTCGGCGCAGGCGAGCCCAATGCCGCGCGCACCGCCGGTGACGATTGCTGCGGGGCGGGTCATGCCGCGAGGTCCGTTCGGCGAATATGCTCGGCCACGCGCAGCGCCTGTGCCGCAATCGACAGCGCCGGATTCACGGCGGCCGAGTTCGGCAAAAAACTGGCGTCGACAACGAACAGGTTCGGGTGGTCGAAGGCGCGGCAGAAAGGGTCGAGCGGCGACGTCGCCGGATGGTCGCCCATTTTCACCGTGCCGCACTGGTGCGAGGGCGTGCGCTTGTCGAAGGGACGCGACAGCACGATGGGATAACCGCAGGCGCGGAAGTTCTCACGCATCAGCTTGGTCAGCCCGTCCAGCGACTGCATGTTGGAGCGCCGCCATTGCATGACGATGTCCTTGCCGTCGACCATGATGCGGCTTTCCGGATCGGGTAGATCCTCGCACATCAGATACCAGTCGACGGCGTGACCGGCCATGTAATCGAGCGCGAATTTCGGCACGCGTTTGACGTTGGCCTTCAACATGTTGCCGTCGATCTTGCCGAGCAGCTGGACGTTGCCGAGCGGCTTGCCGCCTTTGCCGTCGGAGAGATAGTAGTCATTCAGCATCAGCGTCTTCTGGTAGACGCTGTCGTTCCTGCGGCGCGGATCGATCGCCAGCATGGCGCTCGAATTATGGTTCATGAAATTGCGGCCGACCTGGTCGGAGCGGTTGGCGAAGCCTTTGCCATCTGGTGAAGGCGAGCGCAGCAGGATGACGGCGGAATTGACCGCGCCGGCGGACAGGATGACCAGCTTCGGCGCGACTTTCTTCAGCTCGCCATTCTGACGGTAGTGAACGGCAGCGATGCTTTTGCCGTCGGACGACGCTTCGAGATATTCGACATGGCAGCCGGTTTCGAGCCGGATATTGCTGTCCTTAAGTGCAGCCGTCAGCGGTCCGGTCTGCGCATCGACCTTGCCCTGGGCGGTGTTGGGGAATGCGTCCCAGCCGGTCTTGCCCTCTTTCAGCCAGGTGTCGATGTCGACGGCTAGCGGCAGCGAGGCCGGATGCAGGCCGAGGCCTTTCAACTCGGCGCGCGCGCGCGCAATCGGCGCCTCGTCGGGCACCGGCTTGAAGGCATAGGGGACCGAGTGGAACGGTTCGGTCGGGTCCTCGCCGAGCGAGCCGCGGACGCGAAACAGCTGCTCGGCTTTCGAATACCAAGGCTCGAATTCATCGTAGGAAAACGGCCATGCCGGCGAGACGCCACCGAAGTGCTCCATGGCGGCGAAATCCTCTTTGCGGTAGCGGATCAGCACCGCGCCGTAGAATTTCGAATTGCCGCCGACATAGTAGTAATTGCCGGGGTTGAAGGCCGCACCGCCGGCCTCACGCCACATCTCCTTCGGACGGTAGTGGCCGTCGACGAAGATGGAGCGCGTGTCGCGGGCATGCGGCGTTGCCGTCAAGGGCTCACCGCGCTCCAGCATCAGGATCGAGGCACCGCTGCCCGCCAGACCGGAGGCGATCGTAGCGCCGCCGATACCGGAGCCGATGATGACGATATCGGGGCTGACCATCTCGATCAGCGGATGCGGTGTTCGGTCGCCGGATCGAAGAACACGGCCTTGGTCAGGTTGAAGGCGAGCGGCGTGCTGGTGCCCGGCTGGATGTTGGCGTCGGCCCGCAACCGCGCCACCACGCCCTTGCCGCCGAGATTGGTCACCGCGAAAGTATCGGACCCCGCCGGCTCGACCACTTCGATGTGCAGGTCGGCAGTGGCAATGTTGGAGGCGTTGCGTTCCGCACCTTCCGGATCGGTCAGCGCTTCCGGGCGCACGCCGAAGATGATCGGCTTGCCCTGGAACGCCGACAGGCCCGCCGGCGCATTGGCCATCGGCAGCGTAATGGGCTCGCGCGCCTCGCGCTCCAACACGACGGACAGCGCATTGCCCGATGTAGCAATGGTCGCCGGGATCAGGTTCATCGCCGGGGAACCCATGAAGTCGGCGACGAACAAATTGGTCGGATTGTTGTAGATTTCGGCCGGGGTGCCGAACTGCTGTACTTCGCCGTCGCGCATGACGGCGATCTTGGTCGCCAGCGTCATCGCCTCGATCTGGTCGTGGGTGACGTAGACGATGGTTGTGCCGGTGGTGGCATGCAGGCGCTTGATCTCGATGCGCATGTCAACGCGCAATTTGGCGTCGAGGTTGGACAAAGGCTCGTCGAACAGGAACAGCTTGGGGTCGCGCACCAGCGCCCGGCCCATGGCGACGCGCTGGCGCTGGCCGCCGGAAAGCTGGCTCGGCTTGCGCTGCAGGAGGTGGCCGATCTGCAGGACCTTGGCCACCTTGTCGATCGCCTTTTGGCGTTCGTCGGCCGGCACGCCGCGCATCTCCATGCCGAAGGAGATGTTTCCGGCCACCGTCATGTTCGGATAGAGCGCATAGCTTTGGAAAACCATGGCGATGTCGCGCTTGGATGGGTGCAGATCGTTGATGGCGCGGCCGTCGACGCGGATTTCGCCCTCGGTGATCTGCTCCAGGCCGGCAATCGTGTTGAGCAAGGTGGACTTGCCGCAGCCGGACGGGCCGACCAGCACCAGGAAGCCGCCCTTTTCGAGCTCGACATCGATGCCCTTCAGGATCTCGACATTCCCGAAGCGCTTCTTCAGCCCATCAATTTCCAGAAAAGCCATGGTCGTTCCTTCCGAATTGATCAGCCCTTGACCGCGCCAGCCATCAGCCCGCGCACGAAATAGCGGCCGGCGACGACATAGACGATCAGGGTGGGCAGAGCCGCGATCATCGCGGCCGCCATGTTGACGTTGTATTCGACGACGCCGGTCGAGGTGTTGACGACGTTGTTGAGCGCCACCGTCATCGGCATGGAGTCGCCTGTGCCGGCGTAAGCCGAAGCGAACAGGAAGTCGTTCCAGATGTTGGTGAACTGGTAGATGACGGTGACGACGAAGATCGGCATCGAGTTCGGCAGCATGATGCGGCGGAAGATCTGGAAGAAGGAGGCGCCGTCGACCTGTGCGGCCTTGATCAGCTCGTTCGGGAATGCCTCGTAATAGTTGCGGAAAAACAGTGTAGTGAAGCCGATGCCGTAGACGACATGGACGAAGACCAGGTTGACCGTCGGATTGCCGAGACCGAAACTCGTACCCGTCGCATTCTGCAGCTTCACGCCGAAACGTCCCAGGCTGCCGAGGATGGTCGCCATCGGCAGCAGCACCGACTGGAACGGAATGAAGCAGGCAAACAGCATCAGCCCGAACACCAGCGTGGCGCCGCGAAAACGCCATTTGGTCAAGACGTAGCCGTTGAGCGCGCCGAGCATGGTCGAGATCAGTACGGCTGGAACCACCATCTTGATCGAGTTCCAGAAATAGCCCTTGATGCCGGCGCAGGTGAGGCCGACGCAGGTCTCGCCCCAGGCCTTCAGCCACGGGTCGAAGGTCGGCGCCGTGGGCAACGCCAGCATGTTGCCGTTCTGGATCTCGTCCATGGTCTTGAACGAGGTCACCAGCATGACGAACAGCGGCATCAGATAGAACAGCGCAAACAGCGCCAGAAGCCCGTAGATGACGATGCGGTTGAGGGTCTTGGTGCTCATGCCGCCGGAGGCATTTTGGGAAGCCGCGGGGCGGGCAGGGGTGGCGACAGCGCTCATCGCGGCTTCTCCCTGAGTTCCGAATAGAGATAAGGCACGATGATGGCAACGATGGTCATCAGCATGATCACGGCACTGGCCGAGCCGACAGCCATTTCGTTGCGCTTGAACGTGTACTCATACATGAAGTTGGACGGCAGCCAGGCCGAGCCACCGGGGCCGCCGCTGGTCAGCGCCACCACCAGATCGTAGGACTTGATGGCAAGGTGCGCGAGCACGATGAAGGCCGACAGGAAAATTGGCCGCAGCAGCGGAATGACGATGCGGCGATAGAGCTGGAAGGTGGTGGCGCCGTCGATCTGCGCCGCCTTCATGATCTCGCCGTCGATGCCGCGCAGGCCGGCCAGGAACATCGCCATGATGAAGCCGGAGGCCTGCCAGACGCCGGCAATGACCACCGTGTAGATGACGAAATCCTTGTTCTTGATCCAGTCGAAATGGAAGCTCGTCCAGCCCCACTGATGCAAGGTCTGCTCAAGACCGAGGCCGGGGTCGAGGAACCATTTCCAGGCGACGCCGGTGACGATGAAGGACAGCGCCATCGGGTAGAGATAGATCGGCCGCAACACGCCTTCGCCGCGAATCTTCTGGTCGAGCAGGATGGCCAGGAACAGGCCGAGCGCCAGGCAGATGGCGATGTAGAGAAAGCCGAAAATGCCCATATTGACGATCGACGTGTACCAGCTCGATGGCGGGTCGGAGTCGAACGTCCAGCCCCATAGCCGTAGGTAGGCGCGCGGTCCGGTGATGACATAGGACGGAAAAGTCTTGGAATTGGTGAAGGACAGATAGACCGTCCACAGGATGAAGCCATAGACGAAGACGATGGTGATGGCGAAGCTCGGCGCCAGCACGATCTTCGGCAGCGCGTCCTGCAGTCGCGCGCGCACGGAGGGGCGAGACCGCTCGGGCGTCAGCTTGATCTGGGTTGTCGCTACACTGCTCATAGGGCTCCTCCCGTTCGGGTCGTCCGTGCCTGCCGTCAGGCGGCAAGGCGGCCCCGTGCATACGGGTCTCTGGTCGGCATGGTGTTCAAGAGGGTTTCACCGTTTCACGGAAACGGCGAACCTCTCTACTCTTTCTTTTACGCAATTCCGGCCGGAAAACCGCTCACACTTTTCCTGGAATTGCGCCAGCCGGCCAATCCTGAGGCGAACCTTCCCCGCCGAAGCGGGGAAGGTGTCTTGCTGGCCAGGGCTTACTTGGCGTCGTCGATTGCCTTGACCAGTTCGGTCACGGCTTCGTCCGAGGTCTTGATCTGACCGTGGACGAACTTCGAAACGACGTCCTTGTAGGCATTGGCGACCGCCGGAGGCGCGCCATAGCCCTGGGCAAGCGAGCCGAACAGTGTGCCGCCTTCGTTGGCAGCCTTCAGGTCGGCGATGCCCTTCTTGCCGCACGCGTCGAAGTCGGTGTCGGGAACGTCGGTACGGGCGGGAACCGAACCCTTGACGACGTTGAAGGCCGACTGGAAGCTCTTCGACAGGGTGGCGGTGGCCAACGCGACCTGGGCGGCCTTGCGGTCGTCCGGAACGTTGAACATGCCGAACATGTCGGAGTTGTAGACCACCGAGCCTTCCGTGCCCGGGAAGCGATAGCACAGGAAGTCGGTGCCCGGCGTTTTCTTGGCGGCGTTGAACTCGCCCTTGGCCCAATCACCCATCACCTGCACCAGGGCATCGCCCTTGATGACCATGGCGGTGGCAAGGTTCCAGTCGCGGCCCGAGAAGTTCGGGTCGACATAGGTGACGAGCTTGGCGAGGTTATCGAACGACTTCTTCATCGTGTCGGACTTGAGGGACTCGTCGTCGAGGTCGTTGAAGGCCTTCTTGTAGAACTCAGGCCCGCCGGTCGACAGCACGACCGAGTCGAACATGGTGGCTTCCTGCCAGTTCTGGCCGCCAAGGGCGAGCGGGATAACGCCAGCCGCCTTGGCTTTGTCGAGCAGGGCGACGAAGTCGTCGAAGGTCTTTGGCTCGGTGCCGCCGATCTTGTCCATCACCGCCTTGTTGATCCACAGCCAGTTGACGGAGTGGACGTTGACTGGAGCAGCGACCCACTTGCCATCATAGACGGAGAACTTTTGCAGGGCTGCCGGAACCGACTTGTCCCAGCCTTCCTTCTTCGCCGTCTCGGTCAGGTCGCCCATGACGCCGGCCGCCGCATAATCGAGCACGGTGTAGCCGAGCATCTGCGACGCGGTCGGGTAATTGCCGGCCGCGACCATCGCCTTCAGCGCAGTCATGGCGGCGTCGCCGCCACCACCGGCCACCGGCACGTCCTTCCAGGCATAGCCTTCCTTGGCAAGGTCGCCCTTGAGGACGTTGAGAGCAGCCGCTTCGCCGCCCGACGTCCACCAATGCAGCATCTGCACTTCCTTGACGTCCTCGGCATGGGCCGAGAAAGCAAAGGCCGTCGCCAGAGCCGTTCCGATAAGCAGTTTGCGCAACATGTTCTACCTCCCTTGTTGCATTACATGACCGGTGGAAGCCCACCGGGTTCTTCCAAACTCAGCCGACCCACCAACCGGTGCGCTGGCCGCGATGAAACTGGATTGTCTTTTCCTCGGTATAATCCTCGACAGCGCGTTTGCCGAGTTCGCGTCCTATGCCGGACTGCTTGTAGCCCCCGAATGGCAACTCGGGAAAGCCTTCCATGAATGTGTTCACCCAAACGGTCCCCGAACGCACACCACGCGCCACCGACATACAAGTGTCGATGCTGGCGCTCCACACCCCTGCCGACAGACCATAGGGCGTGTTGTTGGCGATGTGCAACGCCTTTTCAATCGATCCAAAAGTCAGCACGGAGAGCACCGGGCCGAACACTTCCTCGCGCGCAATAGCCATGTCTTCGGTAACACCGCGGATGATGGTCGGATCGAGGTACTGGCCGGCATTGGACGCCAGCTGGCCGCCACCGCAATAGACATTGCTGCCGTCTTTTGCTGCCACCGCGACGTAACCCGCGACCTTGGTCAGATGATCGGCTGATATCATCGCGCCGACCTTGGTTCGGTCGTCGAGTGGGTCGCCGACCGTTACCTTGGCGGTCAGGGCCTTGACAGTGGCGAGGAAATCGTCGGCGATGGCTTCATGCACGATCAGCCGACTGCCGGCATTGCAGCATTCGCCGGCATTGAAGAAGCCGCCGAAGACAGCCGCGTCAGCGGCCGCCTCGAGATCGGCATCGGGGAAGACGATCTGGCCGTTCTTGCCGCCGAGCTCCATCGAGACTTTCTTCAGCGACTGCGCGGCGGAAGCCATGGTCATCTTGCCGACGCGGGTAGAGCCGGTGAAAGAAACCATTTCCACCAGCGGATGGCTGACCATCGGCCCCCCGACATCGGCGCCGAGGCCGGCCAGGATGTTGACGACGCCCGCGGGCAGGCCGGCCTGCATCAGGATGTCGCCGAGCACGAAGGTCGAGGCCGAGGTCATTTCGCTCGGCTTGACCACCGCGGTGCAGCCGGCGGCGAGCGCGAAGGGCAGTTTCTGGCTGACGATCAGGAACGGGAAATTCCACGGGGTGATGATCGAGACGACGCCGATCGGCTCGCGCAGGACCACGCCCAGCATGGCGTCGCCGAGATTGGCGTAGCTTTCGCCGTGCAGCGTGCGGGCGAGCGAGGCGGCATAGCGCCAGATGTCGATGGCGCCGCCGATCTCGCCGCGCGCCTGGGCGATCGGCTTGCCGGATTCCAGCGCATCGAGTCGGGCGATGTCTTCGAGCTGGGCCTCGATCAGGTCGGCCGTCTTGAGCAGGATGGCGGCGCGCTCGGCCGCCTTCGTGCGCGGCCACGGGCCGGTCTCGAATGCCTTGTGCGCGGCCTGCATGGCCGCCTCCACCTCGGCCTCGCCGGCCCGCGCATAGCGCGAAACGGTGAAGCCATGGCCGGGGCTGTTGCGCGCCAGCGTGCGGCCATCGCGGGCATCGACATGCTTGCCGTCGATCAGGAGCTTGTAAGCCTTCGGCGCCTTGGACGCCTCGGCTGGCATGGAAATGTTGAGCGGTGCGTTCATCGTGCTTTCTCTAGGATCTCGAAAAGGCCGGCTTCTGCTTGGCCTTGAAGGCGCTCACGCCGGCTTTGAGGTCGCCGGTCAGCGCAATGAAGCCGCTGGCGAGCGCCTCGGTGGCGGCCGCACTTTCCTCGCCTTCGGCGACTGCGATCATCAGCTTGGCGGCTTCCGTTGCGAGCGGCCCGCGCCCGGCGATCTTTTCTCCCCACGCCTTCGCCTCGGCCAGCGCCTGGCCGGTCTCGACCACACGATCGACAATGCCGAGGGCGAGCGCGTCGGGGGCGGCAAAGACCTCGCCGCCGAGCGCCATGCGGCGCACGATCTGCGCACCGAAGCGGCGCACGGCGCGCTGCGTGCCGGACCAGCCGGGGACGACGCCGATCGATGTCTCGGGAAAGCCGAGCTTCACCTGTGTTTCGGCGACACGGAAGTCGCAGGCGACCGCCAGTTCCAGCCCGCCACCCAGCGCATGGCCGGAAAGCACCGCGATGGTCGGCTGCCGCAGCCGCGCCAGTCGGTCGAAGACGCGGTGGCCGTAGCGCACCCATTGCACCTGAAAGTCGGCAGCGCTCATCTCGCCCCAGGCCTCGACATCGCCGCCGGCGCAAAAGCCTTTGCCTTCGCCGCGGATCAGCACGACGCGCACGCCTTCAGCCATTTCGGCCTCGTCGAGCGTTGCCTCGAGCGCGCGCAGCATCGGAATGTCCAACGCATTGAACTTTTCCGCCCGGCGCAGCGTGACGATGCCGATGGCGCCGTCCTGTTCGAAGGTGACGAGGCGCTCAGCCATGCGCGCCTCCGAGCGAAGCGCCGCCATTGAGCGACAGGCCGATCGGCCGATCCTGGTACAGCGCCGCCGGTGTCACCTTGAGGTCGTTGGCGACGCCGAGCGGTGTTTCGGACTGAGCCAACACATCGCGCTCGAGGTCGACGCCCGGCGCAAGTTCCGTCACCATCAGGCCGTCCGGCGTCAGCTTCATCACGCAACGCTCGGTGACGTAGGTGATGTCCTGGCCTTGAGCGACGGCGCGCTTGCCGGAGAAGGAGATGTGTTCGACCTCGTTGACGACCTTCTTGACCTTGCCTTCCGCGTCGATGCGGATGCCGCCATCGGCGAGCGAAAGCTTGGCGCCGGCGTTGAAGAAGCCGGAGAAGACGATCTTCTTCGCCCGCGCGGTAATGTCGACGAAGCCGCCGGCCCCGGCTGTGACATGAGGCCGTGCCGACAGCTTCGACACGTTAACCGAGCCATGGCGGTCGATCTGCAGGAAGGACAACAGCGAGGCATCGAAGCCGCCGGCCTGGAAATAGATGAACTGGTGCGGCGAGGGCATGATCGCCTCGGCATTGGAAGCGCAGCCGAACTTGAAGTCGAGCAGCGGCACGCCGCCGACGGCGCCCTGCTCGATCACCCAGGTGACTTTGCCGTGCTGGCCTTCCTCGAGAAGGATACGCGGCACGTTGGCCGAGATGCCGAAGCCGATGTTGACCGCCATGCCGTCGCGCAATTCCATGGCGACGCGGCGCGCGATTACTTTCTGGACGTTCATGTCGGCGTTGCGGAAGCTGGACAACGGCCGGAAGATCTCGCCCGAAATCGCCGGGTCGTAAGGAGTCAGCGTCGTCTGCAACTGGTCCGGCGCCACCACGATGTGGTCGACCAGGACGCCGGGCACGCGCACGTCATGCGGCTTCAGCGTGCCGTTCTCGACGACCCGCTTGACCTGCGCAATGACGATGCCGCCATTGTTGCGCGCGGCGAGCGCCTGTTCGAGGCCGCCCAAATAGGCGCCTTCATGCTCGTAAGTGAGGTTGCCGCGCTCGTCGGCGGTGGTGGCGCGGATGATCGAAACGTTGGGCACGATCGAGCGGAAATAGAGCCATTCCTCGCCGTCGAACTGCTGCACCGAGACGATCGGCTCGCTTGCAGCCTCATTCATGGCGCAGCCCTGGTGGCGCGGGTCGGCAAAAGTGTCGAGGCCGACCTTGGTCAGCACGCCCGGCCGCTTGGCGGCAGCTTCGCGGTGCATGTCGAACAGGATGCCGGAGGGCACGTTGTAGGCGGCGACCGAATTGTCGCCGATCATCTTCCATATCTGCGGCGGCTCGGACGAGGAGGGGCCTGAGGGATAGGAGCCGCAGAGCGTGCGCTTCAACAAGCCGGGCTTGGCCAGATGGTCGATGCCCTTGATGCCATACATGTCGCCGGCGGCGATGGGGTGCAGCGTGGTGATGTCTTTGGGATGGCCTTCGGCGTCGAAGCGCTCGCCGATGGCGGCCAGCACGGCATCCGGGCAGCCGAGGCCGCTCGACGACGAGACGGAGACGGTCATGCCGTCCTTGATCAGGCTTGCTGCTTCAGCGGCGGAGACGAGCTTGCTCACGCGACACCTTTCGGATCGATAGTGACGGCCTTGCCGGATTTTGCCGACTGCAACGCTGCTTCGGCCGACGCCAGGGACCAGACGCCGTCCTCGCCGGTTGCGGAGGGCTGGCCCGCGCCGCTGATAGCGGCATGGAACTGGCGCAGCGACCTGACGTAGAGGTCTTCGCGGTCGAAGCTCAGTTCCTCCTCGCCCTTGGCGGTGCGTAGCAGCACCGAACCGACCGGCTTCTGCGTCATCACATTTTTAGCGATCAGCGAGCCTTCGGAACCATGCACCTCGAAGCCGGTATCGGCGAACTTCGTGGTGAAGCCTTCATGCGACTGGGCAATCAAACCGGACCTGAAGCGCCAGATGCACATGGCACCGTCTTCCAGCCCGCTGCCGGCCAGGCCGGCCGACTGGGTGAAGGCCGAAATCTCGATCGGGTCGTCGCCGAGCACGAAGCGCAGCGTGTCGGCATCATGCACGGTGATGTCGAGCACCACGCCGCCGCCGGCCTCAGGCTTGGTAATGCGCCAGCCCTGCAGGTTTTCCGGCAAATAGACGGAATGGAAGACGCGCGCGGCAATCGGCTTGCCGATATGGCCGGCTGATATGGCGTCGCGCATGGCGCGGTGGGCGCCGGCATTGCGCAGATGATGATTGGTGCCAAGCACGACACCGGCTTCCTTGGCGGCGGCGACCATTGTGCGCGCATCAGTGCTGTTCAGCGCCAGCGGCTTTTCGCACAGAACATGCTTTCCCGCCTTGATCGCAGCCAATGCCTGTTCGAGATGCAGTTCATTGGTGGTCGAGATGTAGACGGCGTCGATTTCGGCGCCGAGCAAATCGTCCAGCGTCGAGACGGCAAGCGGAATATTCTGTTCCGCGGCATAAGTCTTGGCGCGCTGCGGACTGGAGCTCATCACCGCCGCGATCTCGCCACCCTCTTGCGCGCGGATGGCGTTGATCATGAACTGTTTGGCGATCGTGCTGGCGCCGATCAGTCCCCATTTGACGCTCATGCCGCGTCTCCCATTCCTGCTGATGTGTCCTGGGCGCCGCGATCGGGACCGCAGCTGTCCCTGACGACCAGATTGACGGCGCCGATATGGTCCTCGGCATGCGTGATGCGCGACTGGATCATCTTCAGCATGACGTGGGCGGCGCGTTCGCCGAGGCCGGGTGTGTCCACCGAGACGCTGGTCAGCGCCGGCATATAATGCTCGGCCTCGACCACGTCGTCGAAGCCGACGACGGCGAAATCCGCGCCGGGCTCCAGCCCGCGCTTGCGCAGCGCCAGCATGACGCCGAAGGCGACGGCGTCGTTGAAGCACAGCGCCGCCGTCGGCGGCTCGGCCATGGCAAGGGCGGTTTCCAGGCAGGCGATGCCGCCCCTGCGGCTGGTCTCGCCTTCGACGACAAGCACGTCGCGTCTGGCCATGCCCAATGTCTCGCAAGCTTCACGAAAACCGCCCAGGCGCTCCTGATAGACGACTAGGTCGGAGGTGCCGCCGAAGAAGGCCAGCCGGCGATGGCCCTTGCCGATCAGATGGGCGGCGGCGAGATACGCGCCGCGATGATTGTCAGGCGCGATCACCGGGATGCGGCTGTCCGGCAGGCGGCGCATGGCGAAGACGACCGGCACGCCCGCCATCTCGAGGCGACGGAAGGCGCCCGGCGTGGTGCCGCGCGCCGGTGACACGATCAGGCCTGCGACGCCCTGTTCCATCAGCGACTTCAGCACTTCTTCCTGGCGCACCGGGTTCTCCGCGGTGTTGGCGATGAAGGGCACGATGCCGGCTGACTGGAAGACGCGCTCCATGCCGACCGCCAGTTCGGCGAAAAAGGGGTTGGTGAGATCGTTGATGACCATGCCGATGACGTTGGAATGGGCTTTGCGCAGATTGGCGGCGCCGCGGTTGTAGACATAGCCGACATCCTCGATCGCCTTGCGAACCTTGACCGCGGTTTCAGGCCGGATCAGCCCTGAGCCTTGCAGCACAAGCGACACCGTCGATTTGGACACACCAGCCTCGCGGGCGATGTCCAGGATCGTTGCCTTGGCCCGGCTGGCCATGTCGGTGGTTTCCTCCGCTTAAATGGGCAAATCTATTGGAACGTTCTAATCACTCTGCCAACCGAGAGTCAATCGGGATTCTTGCGGAGATCGAAAAGGTGATGAATGTGGTTCCTAGCAAGGACTCTTGGCCTTCTTCGGCATTTGGACCGGTTCAATCGCCGCAATCATAAAGGTTCTTGATTTATTGGAACGTTCCATTTATAGGATGCCGAAAACGGAGGTTGCCATGGATATCACCCTGCCTACGCAGAATGGCGGCCGCGTCAGCTACAAGCTCGCGGGCAGTCCGGTCGAGCCCGTAATCGGTGCGGTTTTCCCGCGCATCGCATATGCCGCCGCCCATGTCGTCGCCGATCCTTTCGCGATGACCGACCCCTGGTCGAAGCCTGCGGTCGATTGGGACAAGACGATGGCGTTTCGGCATCATTTGTGGCGGCTTGGCTTCCGCATCGCCGAGGCGATGGACACCTCCCAGCGCGGCATGGGTTTCGACTGGGCGAATGCGCAGGAATTGATCCGCCGCTCGATCGCCGAGGCGCGCAGCGTCGAAGGCGCAGACCTCGCCTCGGGCGCGGGCACCGATCATCTGGCGCCGGCTGCTGCCAGAACGCTCGACGATGTGATCGCCGCCTATGAGGAGCAGTTCACCTTCATCGAAGGCGAGGGCGGCAACGCGATCATGATGGCCAGCCGGGCGCTGGCGGCGGTCGCAAAAGATCCGGACGACTATATCAGGGTCTACGATCGCATCCTCAGCCAGGCATCCGGCAAGGTCATCCTGCACTGGCTGGGCGACATGTTCGATCCGGCGTTGCAGGGATATTGGGGCAGCGGCAATTTCGAGGCCGCGCTCGACACCGTCGTCGCCATCATCGAGCGCCATGCCGGCAAGGTCGAGGGGATAAAGATTTCCCTGCTCGATGCCGGCAAGGAAGTTGCCTTGCGCAACCGGTTGCCGGAAGGCGTCGTCATGTTCACCGGCGACGATTTCAACTATCCCGAACTGATTGCCGGCGACGGGAAGCGGCACTCGCACGCCTTGCTCGGCATATTCGACGCCATCGCGCCGGTCGCCAGTGCGGCGCTCGCGAAACTGGCTGACGGCGACCGCGCCGGCTTTGACGCGCTGATGGCGCCGACAGTGCCGTTGTCGCGCAAGATCTTCGAGGCGCCGACGGAGTATTACAAGGCCGGCATCGTCTTCATTGCCTGGCTCAACGGCCATCAGGACCATTTCGCCATGGTCGGCGGCATGCAGTCGGCGCGCGGCATCCTGCACTATGCCGACATCTTCCGCCTTGCCGACCAGGCAGGGTTGCTCGCCGATCCCGAGCTTGCACTGGCCAGGATGAAGCATTTCTGCGCGGTTGCAGGTGCCTGAGAACGACACAATCGCTGGCTGAAACCTGTCCCCCGTATGGGGGATTTGCGTTCTCGCGCCAAATCTGTATTCGGTTGCCGGGATTGGATGCGGACGGAGCGGCAATGACGGAAAAAGTGGCGCTCATCACCGGGGTTACCGGGCAGGACGGGGCCTATCTCGCAGAATTGCTTCTGCAGAAGGGCTATATTGTCCATGGCGTCAAACGCCGCTCGTCCTCGTTCAACACCAAGCGCGTTGACGACATCTATGTCGATCCGCACGAGCGCGGTGCGCGTTTCTTCCTGCATTATGGCGACCTGACCGACGCGACCAACCTTATTCGCCTGGTGCAGGAGACACAGCCCGGTGAGATCTACAATCTCGGCGCCCAGAGCCATGTCCAGGTGAGTTTCGAGACGCCGGAATACACCGGCAATGCCGATGCGCTGGGAACACTCAGGCTGCTCGAGGCGATCCGCATCCTGCGCCTGGAGAAGTCGGTGCGCTTCTATCAGGCATCGACGTCGGAGCTTTACGGCAAGGCGCGCGAGGTCCCGCAAAGCGAGGCGACGCCCTTCCATCCGCGCTCGCCCTATGCCGCGGCCAAGCTTTACGCCTACTGGATCACGGTCAACTACCGCGAGGCTTACGGCATGTTCGCCGCCAACGGAATCCTGTTCAACCACGAAAGCCCGACACGCGGCGAAACCTTCGTCACCCGCAAGATCACGCGGGCCGTCGCCTCGATCCATCACGGCCTGCAGGACACGCTCTATCTCGGCAATCTCGACGCCAAGCGTGATTGGGGCCATGCGCGCGACTATGTGGAGGGCATGTGGCGCATTCTGCAGCACAGCGAAGCCGACGATTTCGTGCTGGCGACCGGCGAGGCGCATTCGGTGCGCGAATTCGTCGAGCTGGCGTTTGCCGAGACCGGCCGCACCATCCGCTGGCAAGGCGAGGGTGTCGATGAAGTCGGTGTCGATGCCGGTTCGGGCACTGTCCTGGTGCGCATCGATCCGCGCTATTTCCGGCCGACCGAGGTCGACCTGCTGCTCGGCGACCCCGCCAAGGCCAAAGCCAGGCTGGGGTGGTCGCACACGACCGGCTTCAGGGATCTGGTGGCGGAAATGGTGCAGGCCGATCTGGCGCGCACCGCCGGCGGCACGCGGCAGAACAGCCGTTCTGCGTGAGGCAGGTTCATGGATGCGACCTTTGATCTGAAAGGCAAGCGTGTCTTCGTCGCCGGGCATCGCGGCATGGTCGGTTCGGCCGTCGTGCGCCGGCTGGCGAGCGAGGACTGCGAGATACTCACCGTATCGCGCGACAGGCTCGACCTGCTCGACCAGGCAGGGGTGCGGCGCTGGATGGCCGAGCACAGGCCGGATGCGGTGGTGATGGCGGCCGCCAAAGTCGGCGGTATCCTGGCCAATGACCGGTTCCCTGTCGATTTCCTGCAGCAAAACCTGGTTATGCAGGGCAATGTCATTGACGGCGCCTTTCGCAGCGAGGTCGGCAAGCTTTTGTTTCTCGGCTCGTCCTGCATCTATCCAAAGCTCGCGCCGCAGCCGATCAGGGAAGACGCGCTGCTGACCGGTCCGCTCGAACCCACCAATGAATGGTATGCGATCGCCAAGATCGCCGGGCTCAAACTGTGCCAAGCCTATCGGCGCCAGCATGGCGTCGACTACATCTCGGCGATGCCGGCCAACCTTTACGGTCCTGGCGACAATTTCGATCTCCAGTCCAGCCATGTCGTGCCGGCCCTGATGCGAAAGGCGCATGCGCTGGCGCTGAGCGGCGGCAACAGCCTCGAGGTCTGGGGCTCGGGCACGCCACGGCGTGAATTCCTGCATGTCGACGACGCCGCCGATGCCTTGGTCTGGCTGTTGAAGAATTATGCCGGCGACAGCCACGTCAATGTCGGTTCGGGCGAGGATGTCACCATTGCCGAGCTTGCCCAGACCGTCGCATCGGTCGCCGGCGTCGAGGCTGATATCGCCTTCGATACGACCAAGCCAGATGGCACGCCGCGCAAGTTGATGGATGTTTCGCGACTGTTTGCAACGGGATGGCGCCCGCGCTACGCACTTCGCGGTGGATTGGAACAGACGTATGCGTGGTTTCTCAACCATGTTGAGAAGGGTGATGTCCGCCTCGGCGCGGCCTGATTCCAATTTTCCTTGAACCATTTCGCTGCCGCCCGCGACCAAGCGGTGTGTAGCAAACACGGTCCATCAAGGAGAACGTCAATGTTTATCACTTCAAGAAACGCATTTCTCGCCGCCATCGCGGTTTCGGTGCTGGCAGGGTGTCAGACGGCACCGCCGAGGGAATGCGAGAAGACCAAGCCCGGTATCACCTACAACGGCAAATGCTGCGGCATCGGCACCCCGTGCCGTGAAGGCAGCAACGCCCCTCATGACAAGCCCGACAGGCCCGATCCGCGGCCGCAATGATCCGCGAGCCTGAAACGTCCCGGCACGTGCCGGGACGTTTCGCCCTCCGACAGGGTGGATTTACGGATCGGAAGGCCGCTACCCGGTTCCTTGCTGGCCGGCATTTGAGTACGAAACGGGACGGCGGGGCAGTAGACGATGCGGTCGCGCAGATCGCGCGAAAACTTCCCGCCGGATCTGTACTTCAAGGGGCTGTTCGACTGTTCGAAGGGAAGGTCCTGGAGAAACTCAGATTTCGCTTTCCGTCGATGGGAGGATGCTACTAAAAAAAATTCGAGATGCTCTTGAACTCATTTGGGGCGCCTCCTAATTCGATTTCCGCCAAGGCCATAAGGCTCGGCAAAAAATGGCGGCGCCGCACGGGGCGGCGTCCTTGTACCCATGTTGCTTCAAGGAGGATGTGGCTATGAGAACCTTTGATACCCTCTATCGGACCACCGTCGGTTTCGACCGGCTTTTCGACATGCTCGACAGCGGCACGCGTCCAGACTGGCCGCCCTATAACATCGAGAAGGTCGACGAGAACGATTACCGTATCTCGATGGCCATCGCAGGCTTCAGCCAGGATGAGGTTGAGCTGACCCAGCATGGACCCGAACTGGTCGTGGTAGGCCAGAAGGCTGATGATCAGAGCGGACGCCAGCTGCTGCACCAGGGCATCGCCTATCGCAGTTTCAGGCAGACGTTCAAGCTTGCCGACCACATGAAGATCAAGGCAGCCAAACTGGAGAATGGCCTCCTCTCGATCGACATCGTCCGTGAGATTCCCGAAGAGCTGAAACCGCGCCGCATTAGCATCGGCGTCGGCGACACGCCAACGGCCGCCACTCAGATCACGCAAGACACGGACCGCGCGCGTAAAGCCGCGTAATCCTGTCGATCTGTCACACTTTGAACTGCGGGTCCGCCTCCCGGTTCCGGCCGGGAGGCTGTGATTGCGGAGAAACGAAGATGATCACTGCAGGACGTACTGGCGCGCCTCTGTCGCGCGCCTGCAGTTGGCCTGGACCGCGCAAACCATGAAACTCAATGGTTCGTTCAATTTGGAGGATCATATGAACGATCGGATGTTTGACAGCGCCGTTTTCGTGAAAAGCGGCGACAACCTTGTTCAGGAAATCACGTGTCTCGAGGACGCTCTGGAGTTCCTCTATGAATGGCCGAAGGACAGGCGCGGCCCCATTCACCAAACCGCATTGCGGGCCTGCCAGCGAGCTTTCGATAGCGATTATCCGCTTTCCGCAGCCAGAGAAGCGTTCAGCGGTTTTGCGAAAGCAGCCAGAATCCTTGAGGAAGTATCCACGACAATGCCGTGGATGATGGGCAGAGGTGGCGAAGGCGGAGGAGTGACTGCCTAAAGCGCGTCGCGCTGAAACCGATTCATGCGACACGCTTTAAGTCTTTGTTTTGATGCATGTCGTTGTCCCAGAACCGCGGCATACTTCTGGGTGACATGCATTAGGAAAGGAGGTCATGATGCTATCGAAACCTTTTGAAAAGCCAGTCCGGGTGTGGGTGGGATTGGGCTTTCCCCGCCAACTCAACACGGTCGCGGATGCTTATCAATTCGCAGCCGAATGGTGTGGCAACAGCCCGGAGCAGAGAGCTGCTATTCGCGCTTGCAAAGCCGCTCTGATTGGTGATGTGGAACCCGAGACAGCACGAGGCGTCTTCGTCGCGTTCGCTCGCAAGAAGGATATTCTTATGGAGGACGGCATCGAGCCTGCGCCTTCAAGGACGCTAAGTCCGCACCACGTCTAAAGCGCGTCGCGTTTGAACGGACTCAGGCGACGCGCTTTAGGTCTTTGTTTTTATGCATGTCGTCGTCTCAAAACCGGGGCCACTTTTGAGCGCCATGCATTAGAATGTCCACAAACACGAGGCGGCTGCCACAAGCGGTGGCCGCCTTACCGGCTAAGTTGTCGAAGGGGTGCGCCAAAAACGGGCTTGGCTAAGTTATTGAAAGGATGGTGGGCGTGACAGGGATTGAACCTGTGACCCCTGCAATGTCAATGCAGTGCTCTCCCGCTGAGCTACACGCCCATCCGAAGCCGCGCATACACCATTTTTGGTCCAGCGCGTCAATAGCCGGAAAAGGGAAAGAAAGGCTCGTTTTGCCGCGCCGCCGACGAAGCGGCGAGATCACACTGTGCGCGCTTCAGGCGGCCTGAAGCATTTTTTCGACCTCATTGACGAGATCGCGCAGGTGGAAGGGCTTGGACAGCACCTTGGCGTCTTTCGGCGCCTTGGAATCGGGGTTGAGCGCGACGGCCGCGAAACCGGTGATGAACATCACCTTGAGGTCGGGATCGATCTCGGTGGCGCGGCGGGCGAGTTCGATGCCGTCCATCTCCGGCATGACGATATCGGTCAGCAGCAGGGAGAAAGGTTCTTCGCGCAGCCGCTCGTAGGCGCTGGCGCCATTGTCGAAATCGCTGACGTGATAGCCGGCCCGCTCCAGTGCCTTGACCAGGAACCGGCGCATGTCGTCGTCGTCTTCCGCCAGCAGAATGCGTGCCATCTTGTCCCGTCCGAATCACCCCAGCCGAGCCTGCCGTCCGGCAAGCCCGTTAACCATCCTGTATATGAGGAGCTGACGGTAAACATCAAGTGAACGTTGGCTGCATTAATCCTGATTTGACGGGGTTCCTGACATGCCGAAATGCTGGACATGCGGCCGATGAGGTGGCAGTTTCCCATCATGATGCATTGCTGTTTCCGGGTTCGTTCAAATTGACGACGGCAGCCGAAGATTTTTCGGTCGTTCCACCCTTCGAAATCCGATCGGGCGCCGAGCAGCGCGTTCCCTTCGTCTTCAACTCACCGCATAGCGGCCGCTATTATCCAGACCGCTTCCTGGCCATGGCGCGGCTCGACCGGAACGCCATCCGCCGCTCCGAGGACTGCTATGTCGACGAGCTGTTCGGCGGCGCGGTGGCGCTGGGCGCGCCGATACTGGCGGCGAATTTTCCGCGCGCCTACCTCGACGTCAACCGCGAGCCCTGGGAACTCGACCCGCGCATGTTCGCCGAGCCGGTGCCGTCCTTCTGCAACATCCGCTCGGCGCGCGTTGCCGGCGGGCTCGGCACCGTGCCCAAGCTGGTGGGTGAGGGGCTCGACATCTATTCCGGCCGTCTGCCGCTGGCGGAGGCCGTCCAGCGCATAGAGGCGGTCTACAAACCCTATCACGAGACGCTGAAGCGGCTTTTGACCAGAACCCATGCCAGGTTCGGCTATGCCGTGCTGATCGACTGCCATTCGATGCCGGCGAGCATCAGGGTGGGCGACAGCGGCCTGCGGCCGGATTTCATCGTCGGCGACCGTTTCGGCATCTCGGCCACGGCGGCCCTGACCGAAACGGCGATCGGCCTGCTCATCGGCATGGGCTACACCGTCGCCCACAACAAACCCTATGCAGGCGGTTTCATCACCGAGCATTACGGCCGGCCGGCGCGCCACCTGCATGCGCTGCAGATCGAGGTCAATCGCGGCCTCTACATGAATGAGCGGACGTTCCAGAAATCGGCCGGCTTCGATGCGCTGGCCGACGATATGGCGCGCTTTTCGGCCGACCTGATGGCGATGCCCGACCACCACTTCGTCGACCTGCCACTGGCCGCCGAATGACGCCGGAGCGGCGGCTGTTCATGCAATCCCGCGCTGGCCATCCCGCAGCGTAAAAAAAGACCGCATCGTTTGCACGACACGGTCGAAGTCTAGGGAGGAAACGCCCAAGGAGGGCATGGACAGGAAAACCTGTCCGAGAACAAATTTATTGTGCGATGCACAAATGTCAATCGATCCCACGCTTTTTTAATTCACTCTGATGTGAAAATGCGTTTCGATGGTCCCGATGTGTGACATTTCGGCAACGCTGATGTCTCTGATAAATCGATAAACCGGCTTGTTTTGGCGGGAAAGTGCCGCCAGACCGGTTGGCACTCTGCAATGCGGGAGAATCACGTGGACATCAGCATCGATTTCATGCGCCGGATCGCGCAAGCGGCGGCGGCTGAAACCCTGCCGCGTTTCCGCGCACAGGGCGCGGTGGCCAACAAGGAAAAAGGCAGTTTCGACCCGGTCACCGAGGCCGACCGCGAGGCCGAGCGCGCCATCCGGGCGCTGATCTCGGCTGAGTATCCCGATCACGGTATCCTCGGCGAAGAACATGGCAGCGAAAACATCTCCTCAAGGCATGTCTGGGTGATCGATCCGATCGATGGCACCCGCGCCTTCATCTCAGGCTTGCCGGTGTGGGGAACGCTGGTCGGATTGACGGTCGACGGTGACGCCGTCGCCGGCATGATGGCGCAGCCCTTCACCGGCGAGCTGTTCTACGCCAACGCTTCCGGCTCCCACTACGAAGGCCCCGGCGGGCCGCGGAAGCTGTCGACCCGCAAGAGGACGAAGCTTGACGAGGCGACCTTGTTCACCACCACGCCGGCGCTTTTCAAGGGCGAGGCGCGCACCCGCTACGACGCGTTCGAGAAACAGATCCAGCTCGCCCGCTACGGCGCCGATTGCTACGCCTTTGCCATGATTGCCTCGGGCAGCGTCGACATCGTCGCCGATCCCGGATTGAAACCCTACGACATCGTGGCGCTGATCCCGATCATCGAAAAGGCCGGCGGCGTCGTCACCACATTCGAGGGCGGTCCGGCGGAAAAGGGCGGCGACATCCTGGCCGCCGCAACGCCGGAGCTTCACGCGGCTGCAATGGCAGCCTTGCGCGGCTGATAGTCGACCCGATCAGCGCGGCTTGATCGAGCGCTGGAATTCCGCCGGCGTTCGCCCGTAGACCTGCCTGAACGCTGAGCTGAAATGACTGTGGCTGGAGAAGCCGAGGTCCAGGCCGAGCGTGGTCAGATTGTCGTAGCAGCCAAGCAGGTCGAGCGCGCGCGCCAGCCGCAGGCGCAGATGGTAGCGATAGAGCGGCATCGCCTCGACCTGCTGGAAAACCTGCGTGAGATAAACCGGTGATACCCCGACTTCAGCGGCGATCTCGGCCAGCGTCCAGCGCCGCGAAAGATCCGAGGACAGGACGAGCTTGGCGCGATCGACCAGCTTCTGCCGGCCAGCGCTGGCGCCGGCGGCATGCGAGGTGCGCTCGCCGAGGGAGCGCCGCACCAGCGTCAGCGCCAGGGTTTCGGCCTCCAGCGTTTCGGCAATGTTGCGGCTCAGGCTGTGGCGCAGCACCGCCACCAGCGCCTGAGCCCGCGGGTCGATGCGGCGGCGCTGACGACGAAACGCCACGGCGCTGCCCGAGCGCAACTGCTCCTTCGGCGTCAACTCCTGCAGTTGCGCCTCCTCGACAACGAGATCGAGGCAGGAATCGCCACCCTCGACGGGATGGCTGATCCGGTAGCCTTCGGCGTTGTTGAAGAACAACAACTGGTTGGCTTCGGCGACCGCATCGTTGCGGCCGACATGGCGCACGAAGACGCCGCGGTAGGGAAACACAAGATGCGTGGCAGCGGTGCACTCTTCTTCGCTCTTGTGCCGGCATTCGCCGCTGCAGAGGACATCCCTCACCCTGACGGTGCCGGTGTCCAGAAGCGTCTGTACCGTGAACTGCGACATGGTGAGCTGAGACATGGCCGTTGCATTCTACCCTTGCGCCGAAAGCTGCTCCGGCACATTAGGCGATTGGCTTGTCCAAACCTGTCAGGAGACTTCACCTGTCAGGCCCTTCGTGCGGCCATGGCTCAGTCCCACAAACGGCGCATGTATTCGCAGTGAGCGTCGCTGCGCGACAGGCCGATGTCCTTGAGCTGTTCGTCGGTCATTTCGAGCAAGGCAAGGCGGCTTCGGCGCCTTTCCAGTTGACGGCCGATCCAGTTGGCCGCCGCGATGCCTTGTGTCCGCAAGGACCGCCGGAACGTCGCGGTTTGAGTTGTCGGCTGATGTGCGAGGCATTGCGCTGCATGATCGGGGCGCATCGCTCAGGCTTCCCCGTTGCCGGCCACTGATGCGCCGGCTTCGTTCAGCGCAATCGCGCATTCCTCACAGCAGACCTCGACGGTCTTGCCGCCGACCTTGACGCGGATCGGATTGGCGTCCAGCTGGCAATCGCAGGCAGCGCAGGTTTTCTCGGTCATGACGTCATCTCCTTGGCGTTCGGTTCGACACGGAGAGATGAGCATTCCGGGGCGGCACCGGCTGTCAGAATCTTTAGCTCTTTGTGTGCTGCCGGCGCTGCTCCTGACAGAAGGCTGTCAGCAGGCGCAAGCTCAAGGCGCCGTAACATGCAGCGCCGGCGGCATCAGGCTGTGGGGTCGTCGTTGCCGGGTATGAAGGCGTCGAAGGCGGCGAGCAACTGCTCGCGATAGACATCGGCCTCCTGCAGGATCTCGTGTTTCGAGCCATCGATCATCAGCAGCGAGCCGAGGCGCAGACGCCTGGCATAGGCTTCCACGGCCTTGGTCGAGACGACCTGATCGGCGCCGGCGGCGATCATCAGCAGCGGCACCTGGATCCTGGCCATGAAGTCGGGCTCGCTGATGGCTTCGCCTGCCTTGATTGCCGCCTGCAGCCAGCGGATCGTCGGCCCGCCGAGCGCCAGTTGCGGATAGTGCTCGTAGATTTTCGTGTTGCGCTGATAGCGCTCGGGGTCCGATGTCACCTTGTTGAGGGCGAAGGGCAGGGTTTCCCTGGGACGCGGACCCCAGGCGGCGTAGAGCCGGCCGAGGCCGAGAAAGCACAATACCGAGCAGACGCGGCGCGCCGTTTTTGCCGACACGGGCGAGTCGGGCACCGTCAGGAAAGGCGCAATCAGCACCATGCGACGCACCCGGTTGACCATCGACGGCGCCGCGAGCAGCGCGATCACGGCGCCCATCGAATGGGCGAGGATGTAATACGGGCCGCGGCAGTCGGGCAGCACGATATCCTCGAAGAACTGTTCGAGGTCGCCGGTGTAATCGTAGAAGGAGCGGACATAGCCGCGTTGCGGGTCGGCGATCAGGCGGTCGGAATCGCCCTGGCCGCGCCAGTCGAGCGTGGCGACGCCGAGGCCGCGGTCGGTCAGGTTGCGGATGGTTTCGAAATACTTCTCGATGCACTCGTTGCGGCCGGGCAGCAGCACGACGGTGCCTTTCAGCGGCCGAGTGACCGCGGCAAACAGGCCGTAGCGGATCTTCTTGCCGTCGCGCGTGGTGAAAAAGCCGCCGGCGACATTTTGCGGCGGCGGATTGCCTGGCGTGGGATGGAAGAGATCCGTCATTAGGCGCTTGCGTCTTCGTGGTGTCTCACCCGGCAGGGCGTCGGCATGGTGATAGACGCCAATGGATGAAAAGCAAAGGGAGGGCGCCAAGGGGGCGGACGAACGACAAGCAAGGCCGGAAGCAGCCTGCGGCGGCGTGCTTCCGGCCTCTGTCGATCCGGGAGGAAGGGACGTTACACCCGGTCGGCCTCGTCGCGGCGCTTTCATCCGGCGCCGCCTGGTTCTTTATCCTGGGGGCACTCTAGCGCCGGCCGGCTGAACGGGCGCCGAAGCAGCGGTTCATCTGCCGTTCATCGACGCCTCGATTGGCGCTCTTCAAAAATCCTTGAAATGAGCTTTTGCGCTCCCCAAATGTCGGATGCAGCCGCCGATCTTGGGGCTGCTGGTCCACCGAAACGCCTTTCCAGGGTTTCGCACCGGCCACACGCAAACATGTTGCTCAACAGGAGAACACCTCATGCGTCACGTTGATTTTTCCCCGCTCTATCGCTCGACCGTCGGCTTCGACCGCCTGTTCACCATGCTCGACTCGCTGGCCCAGCCCGATGGCGCGCAGACCTATCCGCCCTACAACATCGAGCGCACCGGCGAGGACGCCTATCGCATCTCGATGGCGGTTGCCGGCTTCTCGGAGGAAGAGATTTCGATCGAAGCCCACCGCAACGTGCTGACCGTCAAGGGTGAGCGCAAGGAAGAGGGCAATGGCGAAGGCTCCGAGCTGCTCTACCGCGGCATTGCCTCGCGTTCGTTCGAGCGCCGCTTCCAGCTTGCCGACCATGTCGAGGTCGTCGGCGCCACGCTGAAGAACGGCCTGCTTTTCGTCGACCTTAAGCGCAACATCCCCGAGGAGCTGAAGCCGCGCAAGATCGCGATTACCGCCTCTTTGGCCAACGCCAAGCAGATCGAGGCCAAGAACGCCGCGTGATCAAGACGGCGGCGTCACAACGCCCAAGGTTGAAAGCGTCTCCTCCCGAGACGAAAGCGGCGCCGCGAGGCGCCGCTTTTTTTCGCCGCAGCCTCTGTCACCCCAACCGAAGAGTTCTGGCTCTTTTGCGGCGGGCGCCGTCTTCCCATGAAGGGCGATGTCTGATCTCTCGGCTGATTTTTCCCTGGCCCTAACGGCAACCATTGCGGTGACCTTCCTGCTGGCCGGCATCGTCAAGGGCGTTACCGGTATGGGACTGCCGACGTTGGCGATGGGGCTGCTGGGCACAATCATGCCGCCGGTCGCCGCGGCTTCGCTGCTGATCGTGCCGTCCTTCGTCACCAATATCTGGCAGCTGTTTGCCGGCCCGAGCTTCGGATGGATCCTCAGGCGGCTGTGGCTGATGATGGTCGGCATCGTCGCCGGCACGCTGGCCGGCTCATGGCTGCTGGCCAGCGACAATGTCAAATGGACGACGGCCGGCCTCGGGGCGGCGCTGATCGTCTATGCCGTCTATACGCTGCTGGCGCGGCAGTTGACGGTTCCCGCGTCAGCCGAGCGCTGGTCGTCGCCCATCGTCGGTTTCCTTACCGGCATCGTCACCGGCGGCACCGGCGTGTTCGTCGTGCCCGCTGTACCTTACATTCAGGCGCTGGGCTTGAGCCGTGACGATCTGATCCAGGCGCTCGGCCTGTCCTTCACCGTGTCGACGATCGCGCTCGCTGCCGGCCTTGCCTCGCACGGCGCGTTCCAGGTCGGGCATGTCGCCATGTCGTCGCTGGCGGTTGCGCCGGCCTTGCTCGGCATGTGGCTCGGACAGTTGCTCCGGCAGCGGATCAGCCCGGCGACCTTCCGGCGCTGGTTTCTTGTTTTCCTGATCTTGCTTGGCCTCGAGCTTTTGGCGCGGCCTTTCCTTGCTTAGCGATCGGTGCCGGTTGCGAGAACGGCCTCGACGTTTTGCCGGTGGACGGGCTCGTACAGCGCGAAGTACTCGACCGCGCCCGTGGCGAATATGTCGGCGCCGCAGGTTTTCAGATCCTGCTTCGCAAGATCAGGCTCACGCCGGCAGCGAAGCAGTTTTTGAACGTAGGCTTGCGTCGCGGCGATGAGGCCTTTGTCGTAGCCGCCTCGCTCAATCGCTTCGAGCGAGCCGTGATTGGGCAAGATGCGGTCTATCGACCAGCCGGCCATGCGTTCGAGATCGACCAGATGTTGCGCCAGCCGATCCGCCTCGCTGACATAGGTGATCGGATCCTCGAGCGTGTCGCCCGCCAGGAGCAGGCCGGTTTCGGGCATGAACAGCACCGTGCCGTCATGGCTGTGGATTTCGACCTGACGCAGTTCGACGGCGATCGATCCAACGGCGAGGTCAAGACTGCCTGCGAAGGTCCTGTTCGGCAGCACGAGAGGCTTGATCGGTGGAACACCGCTTTCGATCTCAGCCCGGTTGTTCGCGAGCGCCGAGGCGGTGAGCGTGTTGGCGATAATCTCGCAATCCTGAAACACCTCATTGCCGGCAATATGATCGTCATGCCAGTGGCTGAGCACGACCCGGATCGATGTTGCGCCCATGTCTTCGAGCGTCTGCCTGATGAAGCGCGCGTGAGGCAGCGAAATATGCGTGTCGTAGACAAGCGCCTGCGAAGCTTATACGATCGCATAGTTTCAGATGCAGAGGGCATAGGCGCCGTCGTCCAGCCAGTTCGGCTCGTCCGACCAGGCGCGAACGCCGTCAACGCGGCCATCGTAGAAGCCGAGCACGTTTGGCGCCGGGCGAACCAGCCGCATGGTTGAGCCGAGAGGTGGCTTTGTCATTGGCGCGGTCTCGCGGGTTCAGGCGATCATCTGGCCGAAGCGATCGACCTCATCTGAAGTCGTGGCAAAGCTGGTGACGAAGCGATAGAGCAACTCGTCCTCGCCGACATGGCCGTCGAAGCCGCGCGGCCTGTGCCAGTCGTAAAAGGCTGCGCCGACGGATTGCAGCCTTTCGGCTTCCGCCTTTTTCATCACCGCGAACACCTCGTTGGCCTGCGGCAACCAGGCGAGCTTCGCCGTTGCCGAATCCTCGATCGCAGCCGCCAGGCGCGCGGCCATGGCATTGGCATGACGGGCCGTGTCCAGCCACAGGCCGTCCGTGAAGTAGGCGTCGAACTGCGCTGCGATGAAGCGCGACTTGGAGAACAGCTGTGCGGCGCGCTTGCGCAGGAAGGACAACTCCTTGGCGCGGTCTAGATCGAACAGCACCACCGCTTCGGCGCACCAGCAGCCGTTCTTGGTGCCGCCGAACGAGACGATGTCGACGCCGCGCTTCCAGGTCATTTCGGCCGGCGTCGTCTCAAGCGCGACCAATGCGTTGGCAAAACGGGCGCCGTCCATATGCAGCGGCAGGGAAAAGCGTTTGGCGATCTCCGAAATGGTGGAAATGTCGTCGAGCCCGTACACTGTGCCGACTTCGGTCGATTGGGTGATCGAGACGGCCGTCGGGCGTCCCCAATGGACGATTTCGGGTGCGAAACGGGCGACGGCGCGTTCAAGATTGTGCGGATCGATCTTGCCCAGGGCGCCGTCGACAGCATGGAGACGCGAGCCGCCGCTGAAATATTCCGGCGCGCCGCATTCGTCCTCGATGATGTGCGATTCGCGGTGCGCAAAGGAAATGCCGCCGGGCTTGTTGTAAGCGGCCAGGGACAGCGAGTTGGCCGCCGTGCCGGTAGCGACGAAGAACACCGCGACCTCGCGTTCGAAGATCTCGCTGAAACGCTGGTAGACGGCCCGGTCGAGATCGCCATCGCCATAGGCGGTCGAAAAGCCGCCGGCATTGGCTGACAGCCCGGCGGCAATGTTGGAATGGACGCCCGCCCAGTTGTCGGATGCAAAGAACATCAGGAAAGTCCCTGCCTGGTTGAGAAAGTCTGGTTGCGACAAGAGCGCGACCATGGCCGTTTCGGGGTTTGACGCGCAAGGGCCAAGGGCTGAAAAAGCGGTAAAGCCAAAGGCGATCACGAAGGAGTGCCGGGACCGAAATTTCGTTTCAACAGCGCCCGACGTAATTTTCTGTCGCCAAACGTCCAAGAATTTGGTGAATCGGTCTTGTGTGCGCCCAGGATTTCTGCCATAAAAATTTAGGACAGTAGTGCTGTCTTATTTTGTCGCACAAGTCAGGCTGGATTGGCGTATCATTTGGGCCACTCCGGCCGTTGCCGCGAGCGACGGGTAGACGGCTCGGCTGTGGCCTGTACGATACCGGATACGAACCGGCGGTGCACCGCACGGTCCGCCAAGGATTTCGAAAAGACGTGCCGCAAGAATGAGAGCGGAAGCCAGTCGCTTCCCAAGGTAGACCAGCGCCCCAAATGCTAGACGTGCAAGGGGCCGGATCGGAGGACAGGACGATGACGGAACTGACGCCCTCTGCGATTATCGGCCAGGCCGCGCAGACGAAAGCGGCAGCCGTTAAAAATACCGTTCTGACCAAAGAAGGCCAGACCACCAACGGCCTGACCACCAATGGCATGGCCGCGCAGGGTCTCTATGATCCGCGCAACGAGCATGACGCGTGCGGCGTCGGCTTCATCGTCAACATGAAGAACGTGAAGTCGCACCAGATCGTCAAGGACGGGCTCTTCGTGCTCGAAAACCTGACGCATCGCGGCGCTGTCGGCGCCGATCCGCTGATGGGCGACGGCGCCGGCGTGCTGGTGCAGGTTCCCGATCATTTCTTCCGCGAAGAGATGGCGGCCCAGGGCGTCGAACTGCCGGCGGCAGGCCAATACGGCGTCGGCCACTGGTTCATGCCGCAGGATGCGGCACTGCGCGCCCATATCGAGGAGATCATCGCCGAATCGGCGCAGTCAGAAGGGCTGCCGCTGCTCGGCTTTCGCGACGTGCCGGTCGACAATTCATCGCTGTCGAAGGCGCCCGATATTGCGGCCTCCGAACCGTTCCATCGCCAGGTCTTCATCGGCCGCACATCGGACATTCCAGATGACGAGGAATACGAGGCCAGGCTGTACCTGCTGCGCAAGGTGATTTCCGGCCGCATCTACGCCGAGAACAACAACAAGGATATCGGCGCCTACTGTGTGTCGCTATCGGCGCGTACCATCGTCTACAAGGGCATGTTCCTGGCCTACCAGGTCGGCGCCTATTACAAGGATTTGTCGGATCCGCGTTTCGAGACCGCGCTGATCCTCGTCCACCAGCGCTTCTCGACCAACACCTTCCCGTCATGGAAGCTCGCGCACCCCTACCGCATGGTCGCGCATAATGGCGAGATCAACACGGTGCGTGGCAACAACAACTGGATGGCGGCGCGCCAGGCCTCGGTCGATTCCGAACTGTTCGGCAACAACATCTCGAAGCTGTGGCCGATCTCCTATGACGGCCAGTCCGACACGGCGTGCTTCGACAATGCGCTCGAATTCCTATTCCAGGGCGGCTACAGCCTCAGCCACGCCATGATGATGCTGATCCCGGAAGCCTGGGCCGGCAACAAGCTGATGGATGCCGACCGCAAGGCTTTCTACGAATACCACGCAGCCCTTATGGAGCCGTGGGACGGGCCGGCCGCGGTCGCCTTCACCGACGGTCGCCAGATCGGCGCCACGCTCGACCGCAACGGTCTGCGCCCGGCGCGCTACATCGTCACCGACGACGACCGCGTCATCATGGCGTCAGAGGCCGGCGTGCTGCCGGTGCCGGAGGAGAGGATCGTCAAGAAGTGGCGGCTGCAGCCCGGCCGCATGCTTCTGATCGACCTCGCCAAAGGCCGCATCATTTCCGACGAGGAGATCAAGTCGGAAATCGCCACCAGGCATCCCTACAAGACCTGGCTCAACAACACGCAGCTGATCCTCGAGGATCTGAAGCCGGTCGAGCCGCGCGCGCTACGCAAGGATGTCAGCCTTCTCGATCGCCAGCAGGCTTTCGGCTACAGCCAGGAAGACACCAAGCTGCTGATGTCGCCGATGGCGACCACCGGCCAGGAAGCCGTGGGTTCGATGGGAACCGACACGCCGATCTCGGCGATGTCGGACAAGTCGAAGCTGCTCTACACCTATTTCAAGCAGAACTTCGCCCAGGTAACCAACCCGCCGATCGACCCGATCCGCGAAGAGCTGGTGATGAGTCTGGTGTCGTTCATCGGGCCGCGGCCGAACATCTTCGACCTGGTCGGCAATTCGCGCCGCAAGCGGCTCGAAGTGCGCCAGCCGATCCTGACCAATGGCGATCTGGAAAAGATCCGCTCGATCGGCCACACGGAAGACCGTTTCGACACCAAGACCATCGATATCACCTACGGGTCGAGCGAGGGCGCGTCCGGCATGCAGGGCGCGGTCGAACGTCTGTGCGAGCGGGCGGAAGCCGCTGTCGCCGGCGGCTACAACATCATCATCCTGTCCGACCGCCAGGTCGGTCCCGACCGTATCGCCATTCCGGCACTGCTGGCGACGGCTGCCGTGCACCACCATCTGATCCGCAAGGGTCTGCGCACCGCGGTCGGCCTTGTCGTCGAATCCGGCGAGCCGCGCGAAGTGCATCATTTCTGCTGTCTCGCCGGCTACGGCGCCGAGGCGATCAACCCCTACCTTGCCTTCGATACGCTGCTCGACATGCACAAGCGTGGCGAACTGCCGGCTGAGGTCGACGCCTACGAGGTGGTCTCGCGTTACATCAAGTCGATCGGCAAGGGCATCCTCAAGGTGATGTCGAAGATGGGCATCTCCACCTACCAGTCCTATTGCGGCGCGCAGATATTCGACGCCATCGGGCTGAAGTCGGATTTCGTCGAGAAGTACTTCACCGGCACAGCGACGCTGATCGAAGGTGTCGGCCTGGACGAGGTCGCGGCTGAGACGCTCAGCCGCCACACCGACGGTTTCGGCAACGATCCGGTGCTGCGCAACAGCCTCGAGGTCGGCGGCGAGTACATGTACCGCATGCGCGGCGAAGCCCATATGTGGTCGCCCGACGCCGTCGCCACCTTGCAGCACGCCGTGCGCCAGGGCTCGTGGGAGACGTTCAAGGAGTATTCCGCGCAGATCGACAGCGAGACGGCCCGTGCTCAGACCATACGCGGCCTGTTCAGGATCAAGCTTGCGGAAGAGACCGGCCGCAAGAAGGTGGCGATAGAGGACGTGATGTCGGCGGCCGATATCGTCAAGCGCTTCTCGACAGGGGCGATGTCGTTCGGCTCGATCTCGCGCGAGGCACACACGACGCTGGCGCGCGCCATGAACCAGATCGGCGGCAAGTCGAACACCGGCGAGGGCGGCGAAGAGGCCGACCGCTATCTGCCGCTGCCCGGCGGCGGCAAGAACCCCGAACGTTCGGCGATCAAGCAGGTCGCCTCGGGGCGGTTTGGCGTCACCGCCGAGTATCTCGTCAATTCCGATGTCATGCAGATCAAGGTCGCGCAGGGCGCCAAGCCCGGTGAGGGCGGCCAGCTGCCCGGCCACAAGGTCGACGCCACCATCGCCAAGGTCCGGCACTCGACGCCTGGCGTCGGCCTGATCTCGCCGCCGCCGCATCACGACATCTATTCGATCGAGGATCTGGCGCAGCTGATCTACGATCTGAAGAACGTCAACCCGGCGGCCGATGTCTCGGTAAAGCTGGTGTCGGAAGTCGGTGTCGGCACGGTCGCGGCGGGCGTCGCCAAGGCGCGCGCCGACCACATCACCATCTCCGGCTATGATGGCGGCACCGGCGCGTCGCCGCTGACCTCGCTCAAGCATGCCGGCAGCCCGTGGGAAATGGGCCTAGCCGAGACGCACCAGACGCTGGTGCTGAACGGGCTGCGCTCGCGCGTTGCGCTGCAGGTCGATGGTGGCTTGCGCACTGGGCGCGACGTCATCATCGGTGCGCTGCTCGGTGCCGACGAGTTCGGCTTCTCGACCGCGCCGCTGATCGCGGCCGGCTGCATCATGATGCGCAAGTGCCACTTGAACACCTGCCCGGTCGGCGTCGCGACGCAGGACCCGGTTCTGCGCAAGCGTTTCAAGGGCACGCCCGAGCATGTCATCAACTTCTTCTTCTATGTTGCGGAAGAGGTGAGGGGGCTGCTGGCCGAGATGGGCTACACCCATATCGACCAGATCATCGGCGACAGCGACCTGCTGGAAAAGCGCGAGATGATCCAGCATTGGAAGGCGCGTGGGCTCGATTTCGGCAAGATGTTCTTCAAGCCGGACGCGCCGCATGAGGCGGTGCACTGGACCGAACGGCAGAAACACCCGATCGACGATGTACTCGATCGCAAGCTAATCGAACTGGCGAAGCCCGCGCTCGAAAGCAAGCAGCCGGTCAAGATCGAGGTCGACATCCGCAATGTCGATCGCTCCACGGGCGCCATGCTGTCGGGCGAAGTCGCCAAGCGCTTCAGGCACAAGGGCCTGCGCGAGGACACGATCCAGGTGAAGCTGACCGGCACCGCCGGCCAGTCGTTCGGCGCCTTCCTGGCGCGCGGCATCTCGTTCGATCTCGTCGGTGCGGCCAACGACTATGTCGGCAAGGGCCTGTCGGGCGGACGCATCGTCATCCGGCCGCCGGAGGAGTCCAGGATCGTCGCGGCGGAATCGATCATCGTCGGCAACACCGTCCTCTATGGCGCGACCGAGGGCGAGGCCTATTTCGCAGGTGTCGCCGGCGAGCGCTTCGCGGTGCGCAATTCGGGCGTCGCCGCCGTCGTTGAAGGCGTCGGCGATCATGGCTGCGAATACATGACCGGCGGCATCGTCGTCGTCATCGGCCAGACCGGTCGCAACTTCGCTGCCGGCATGTCGGGCGGCGTGGCCTATGTTCTGGATGAGGCCGGCGATTTCGCCGCGCGCTGCAACATGGCGATGGTCGAGCTTGAGCCGGTTCCGGAAGAAGACGATCTGATGGAAAGGCTGCTGCATCATGGCGGTGACCTCGACCACAAGGGTCGCGTCGACGTCTCGGGCGACATGACCACCCATGACGAGGAACGGCTTTACCAGCTTATCTCGAACCACGTCCATTTCACCGGTTCGGTACGCGGCCGCGAGATACTCGACGACTGGACGACCTTCCGGCCGAAATTCCGCAAGATCATGCCGGTCGAATACCGCCGCGCGCTGATCGAGATGGAACGCATGCGCATGGGCGTGGCGGCGGAATAGGTTTTTCGACTTGCCGGGAGGCGCAGGCTTCCCGGCGGAACTTTCAGCGACAGTTTGACCTCGGATGCAAGGTTGCCACGGCTGCCTCAAGGGGTTAACGGGTGCGAAAACCGCACCATCTGGACAGCAGGAACTGGACTATGGGCAAGGTAACAGGCTTTCTCGAAATCGACCGGCAGGTGCACAAGTACCAGCCGGCCTCCGACCGCATCCGGCATTTTCGTGAATTCACGCTGCCGATGTCCGACAAGGAGGTCGAGAAACAGGCGGCGCGCTGCATGGATTGCGGCATCCCGTTCTGCCACGGGCCGACCGGTTGCCCGATCCACAACCAGATCCCGGACTGGAACGACCTCGTCTACAATGGCGACTGGGACAATGCGATCCGCAACCTGCATTCGACCAACAATTTCCCCGAGTTCACCGGCCGCATCTGCCCCGCGCCCTGCGAGGAAGCCTGCACGCTGAACCTCGAGGACATTCCGGTTGCCATCAAGACTGTCGAACAGGCAATCGCCGACAAGGCTTATGAAACCGGCCATATCCGGCCTTATCCGCCAGAGAAGAAGACGGGCAAGCGGGTCGCTGTCATCGGCTCCGGCCCGGCAGGGATGGCGGCGGCGCAGCAGCTTGGCCGCGCCGGCCACGAGGTCAGCGTTTATGAGCGTGAGAGCCGTCCCGGCGGGCTGATGCGCTACGGCATTCCCGACTTCAAGATCGAGAAGCACTATATCGACCGCCGCATCGAGCAGATGCAGGGCGAGGGCGTGACCTTCCATTGCGGCGTCAATGTCGGCGTCGACAAGCCGGTGGCAGAGTTGCTCGCCGGATACGATGCGGTGCTCTATTGCGGCGGTTCGGAATCGCCGCGTCCGGCCAACATTCCGGGCGACGATCTCGGCGGCGTCTATGACGCCATGCCCTATCTGGTGCAGCAGAACCGTCGCGTCGGCGGCGAGCCGATCCAGTCGGTGGCCTGGCCGTCGCATCCGATCATCGCCGGCGGCCAGCATGTCGTCGTCGTCGGCGGCGGCGATACCGCGTCCGACTGCGTCGGCACCGCCTTCCGCCAGGGCGCGGTGCGCGTCACCCAACTCGACATCCGCCCGCAGCCGCCGGAGAAGGAAGACAAACTTTCGGTCTGGCCTTACTGGGCGACCAAGATGCGCACCTCGTCCTCACAGGCCGAAGGTGCGGAGCGCGAATTCCAGGTGGCGACGCTCGAATTCATCGGCGAGGACGGCCAGCTGACCGGCGTCAAATGCTGCGAAGTCGACGAGAAGCGCAAGCCTATCCCCGGCACCGAATTCGTCATCCGTGCAGACCTCGCCTTCATCGCCATAGGCTTTGCCGGACCGGCTGCCGCCGGCGTCGCGAAAGAGCTGGACGGTGAGATGAAAATCACCACCGACAGCCGCCGTTCCCGCAATGTCGAAGCCAACGATCGCGACTACAAGACCAGCGTCGACAAGCTCTACGCCGCAGGTGATGTGCGCCGCGGCCAGTCGCTGGTTGTGTGGGCGATCCGCGAAGGCCGCCAGGCCGCGCGCTCGATCGATGAAGCGCTGATGGGGTCGACGGTACTCCCCCGTTAACGGTTGATCGCCGTCGTCGTATCCGTCGCGGCAGCGGCCTTGGGCGGCCACGAGAAGTCGTCGGCGCGGCCGGGCGAGGCCTCGGGCGCCTTGCCTTCGAGGATTAGTTTTTCGCCGGGCAGATCCGGATTGGCTTTCGGCGCCGCCGCCGCACCGAGAAGTTCGGTACCGCCGTCGAGCGCCGGATCGTTGAGCAGCATCGGAACGGTGCGGTCGACCACGATCGGGGCGGCGGGCAGCGACGGCGCCTCGACCGGGGCGCCGGCCGGTGCGGCAGCCGTCACCACGCTTCCCGGCGCTGCCAGGCCGAGGATCTTGGCCAGCGGCTTTTCGGTGTAGAAGGCGAGCTTTCGCTTGCCGGCTTTCGAGACGTTGATGCCGTCGTCGGAGCGCAGCCGCACGGCCTGGCCGTTAATGTCGGGGCCGGTCGAGACAAAGGCGCCGTTCTCGTCGACGAACCCATCCCAGACATCGACGAATTCGCCGCCGTTCTTCTCGGCAGCCGAGTGGTAGATGTCGTTGAATGCCAGCATGTCGGAGGTCATCTTCGGCGTCTTGAAGGCTGGCATGCCGACCCACAGATAAGGCACCTTGGTCGCCGCCAGTGCCTTTCCCAAGGCTTCGGTCCGGCGTTCGTATTCCTTGGTCCAGTTCTCGGAGCGCGGCTGCTCGCGCACATCGTTGACGCGCATCTGCTGGCGGTCGTTGGAGCCGAGCATGACGACGACCACGGAGGGTTTTTCGGTCTCGACCAGCGATTTGACCTGTTCGGGCCAGTTGTAGACATCATCGCGCACGAAACCCGAAGAACCGTTGGCGCGCTCGACGATCCTGACGTTGGCATTGTCGGCAAAGGCTGTTTCGAGGCCTTCAGCCAGGCCGTTGGCCATGAAATCGCCGATCACCAGAACGACGCGGGCATCCGGTGTCTTCTCGACAATCGGAGCGGAAGGTTCAACGGGTGCACGGGGCTTCTTCTTGACCTTCGGCTTTGCCTTGCGGACGTCGAGCGGCGGCTCGATGCGTTCGCTGCGGCGCGGGAACAGAAGGTCGCGCAGCGACCAGCCGCGGTTCTGCGGTTGCTCCTGCGCCAAAGCCGGTGTGTGGAAACTGCCGGCGACCCCCGTCGCCAGGACAACGATGGCCAGAACGAGGATCGGCAAGCGGAAAACGATCACACGGATACGCGCTGCCGAAACCAAGCACCCTCTCCATCCCTTGGTGCATGGCCCTCGCAGCGGATCATGCACACATCAATGCTACGGCATCCCTTGTGCGCCGCAATGCGCGGCGCTGCCGATGGCTCTATTTCTTTCTGAGCCATTTGAGCACTTCCATGCTCGGATACCCGTCCTGGGTCAAGCCGACCGTTGCCTGATAGGTCATGATGGCGGTTTTCGTGCCGTCACCGATCTTGCCGTCGAACTTGCCGTCGTAAAGTCCGTGCTGCGAAAGCCGCTTCTGCAACTCCTGCCTTTCCTCGAAGGACAGTTTGGTGAAAGGCCGCTTCCAGTCCTGCACCAGACCATTAGAACCGGCGATTTCGTCGGCAAGAAGGCCGACGGCCAGGGCATATTTGTCGGCGTTGTTGTAGGCCTTGATGACGGAGAAGTTCTTGATCATCAGGAAGGCCGGTCCGCCGCGGCCGTCCGGCACTTTCAGGGTCGCCTTGTCGGTTGGGTTCTTGAACGGCTTGCCATTGGCCCTGGCGACGCCGAGCGCCTGCCACTGCGCCAATGTCTTCGAGCCGGCCGGCAGTTTGCCCGCCGGAATGGTGACCTCGTAGCCCCAGGTCTTGCCGCCCTGCCAGCCATTCTTCTTCAGCAGATTGGCTGATGTCGCCAACGCATCGGGGATCGAATTCCAGATGTCGCGCTTGCCGTTGCCGTCCATGTCGACGGCATAATGCTGGTAGCTGGTCGGGATGAACTGGGTCTGGCCCATGGCGCCGGCCCAGGAGCCCATCAGGTGGCTTTCGTCGATGTCGCCGGTCTGCAGGATTTTCAGCGCGGCGACCAATTGGGTGCGGGCGAATTTCGAACGCTTCGGGTCGCCATAGGCGAGGGTTGCCAGCGAGCGGATGACATTGCGCATGATGTCGTCGCGCTTGAGGATCTCGCCATAATTCGATTCCATCGACCAGATGGCGAGCAGGATGTAGCGGTCGACGCCGAACCTGGCTTCGATCCGGTCCAGCCACGGCTTCCATTTCCTGGCCATCTGCTGGCCGACGGCAACGGACTGGTCGTGGACGCGGTTGTCGAAATAGTCCCAGGCAGGTGCGGTGAATTCGGGCTGGGTGCGTGCCTTTTCCAGCACCACCGGGTCGGGCTCATTGATGCCCCGGAACGCTCGGTCGTAGACCCCGCCGGAAACGCCGCCCGCCACGGCCGTGGCGCGGAAGCCGGCGACCCATTGCCGAAAACCGGCATCGGCGAAGGCCGGTCCGGCCGGCATCAGCAAGGCGAGCGAGAGGCTGGCCGCCGTCAGCACGCTGGTAAAGAGTTTTGCGGCACTGCGAACGGACATATTTTCCCCTTTCTCTATCTCAGGAAAGACCATTCATCGCCGAACCGGGTTAGCAATTGGTTTACCATAGGCGGCGCCTGGAACGAAAAGACACCTGGATGCTTTACCGGTTGATGTTTCCCTCAATGGCCCGATAATCCACAATTCCGGCGCGAAAATGTCGCGAGGCGGGATTGCCGGGCACGCCCTCAAACGGATAATTGACGCATGAAGCGAGTTCGCAAGGCAGTTTTCCCGGTCGCCGGTCTCGGCACACGGTTTCTCCCGGCCACAAAGGCCATCCCCAAGGAGATGCTGACCGTCGTCGACCGGCCCGTCATCCAGTATGTCGTTGATGAGGCGCGCGAGGCCGGCATCGAACATTTCATCTTTGTCACCGGCCGCAACAAGGCGGTCATAGAAGACCATTTCGATATCCAGTTCGAGCTCTATGATACGCTGGCACAGCGCGGCAAGGACGAGCAGTTGGCCCGCCTGCAGCGGCTGCAGCCGGCGCCTGGGCAGACCTCCTTCACCCGCCAGCAGGTGCCGATGGGGCTCGGCCACGCCGTCTGGTGCGCCCGCGAACTGGTCGGCGACGAACCCTTCGCGCTGTTGCTGCCCGACATGATCATGCAGTCGGAGAAGAGCTGCACGAAGGCCATGGTCGAGCTCTACGAGGAGACGGGCAACAACATCATCGCCGTGCAGGAATGCGATCCGGCCGAAACCCACAAATATGGCATTGTCGGCCGGGGCGAGGACACGCATCACGGCTTCCGCATCACCGAGATGGTCGAAAAGCCGAAGACCGGCACCGCGCCGTCCAATCTCTACATCAACGGCCGCTACATCCTGCAGCCCGAGATTTTCAAGATCCTGGAAAGCCAGGAAAAGGGCGCCGGCAACGAGATCCAGCTCACCGACGCGATGCTGAAGCTGGAAAAGCAGCAGCCCTTCTTTGGCTACCACTTTCAGGGCCGCACCTTCGATTGCGGCTCGCCGGAAGGGTTCGTCGAGGCCAATGTCGCCTTCGCGCTGTGGCGCAGCGACATGAACGAGAACATGGCCGGCGTCATCCGCACGCTGCTCGATGAGATGAAGCCGTCCGAGCGTCGCGGCGCTGCTTTTTAGCTACCGCTGCAGCTTCAGCCCCAAATAGATGCTGTTGGCGGTGTAGTTGCGCCCGGGCAGATTGCTGGTCAGCTTTTCGGTGCGGGCGCGGCTGGTGAGACCGACGTAACGGTTCAGCCACCAGGTCAGCCCGGCCTCTGCACTCAGCGTCATGTCATGGCCGTCGGAGCCGGTGTAATTGCGCCAGTCGAGCCCAAGGGCTGCGTTGCCGGTCAGGTCGGCGCGGATCTGCCGCTCGCCGGTGAGGCGGCCGGAATAGAGGATGTCGCCGCTCTCACCGGCATTCGTTGTGCCTTCGACCGTGGTTCGCCCGGTGAGGCCGATGATGGTGCCGCGCTCGGGCGACCATTTGAGGTCGGCATTGATGGTGGCTCCCGAAATCGCCTCCAGGTTCTTGTCGTCGATCGCTTCCCGCAGCCAGCCGGCCGAGAACTCACCTTTGAGCTTCTCGCCCATGTCGACTTCGATACCGGCGCGTGCGCCAAGCCGGGTCGAAGAGCGCTCGAAGCCCTTGTTGTCGATCCGTTGGTCATATACCCGGCGGCCGAGCTCAATCTCGGCAAAGGGCGTCAGAGCCGGGGAAATTTCATAGCCGGTCCGCAACGTTGCGGTATAGAGCGTGTTGTCCTGGTCCTTCTGCGACAGCGAGGTGCCATCGGTAAGTTCGGCATCGCCATAGATGTCGTGGGTGACTGCGCCGGTCAGCGCAAAGCGCATCTTGCCAACGTCCTTCTCGACGCCGAGGCTGCCGTCGACCGTCTGGCGGATCGGCTGCGATTTGACGCCGGCAATGGCGTCGGGCGCGGAGGCCGATTCCGGCGCAATCTCGTAGCCGAGCTTGGCGATGGCGCGCAGTTCATTGTCGAGGTCGACATTGTACGTGCCTTGGATACGGCCGCGTGCCTCATTGATCTTCTGGCCCGAAATGGTGTTGCGGAAATTGCCGTAGCCGTCGATGACCGCCGAATTCTCGCGCCAATCGGAGGCGGCGGAGAAACGCAGCGCCGTTTCGGACAGCACCGCCGACTTGCCGCCAGCGCTGGAATCGGCGTTCGACGTGACGGCAACGCCCTGCTCGAGCGTCGGCCGCAGCAGGAACGAGCCGACCTTGATGCCGGTTGCCGCGTACGGGTCGTCCTCGAGCTTCTTCTTCTGGCCCTCGATGGCGTCGGTGCGCTCGGCGCCAGGGTCGAGCTTTCGTCGGTCGACGCCGTCGACGGTGAGGACACGGCGGTTGGCTGTGTCCTGATCGGCGTCGTCTGCCGCAGTGCCGTCCGGAGTCGTTCCGGTGGTGGTCTGGTCCGTGGCTTTGCCAGGCTTCTTCTTGTCGGCAGCCTTGGTTTTGTCCTTGGCCTTGTCTGCATCCGCGGCGGCGCGTTGCTTTGCCGTCGACGGACGGCGTGGCTGGACGGTTGGCGGCTTGTCGGCGAACAAATCGTAGATGGTCGCCGGCGGGTCGAAAATGCTGTCTGCGCCGGCCTGTGACGGGTCGGTGTCGTCAGGCAAGGCGCCATGGCTGGCCGGCACATAAGCGGTTGGCGTGTTTCCCGTGGGGGCCGTGTCGGCAGGGGCGGGCTTGACCTGCCTGTTGGCCTTGCTCAATTGCCTGGCCCGGCGCTGCTGGTCGGACAGGATCGCCGATTCCGAAACTTCGCCGCGCAGCTCGGTCTCCTGGGCATGAAGCGCAGTTGGCCGTAGCAAAGCGAGCACGCTCGTCGCCAGAAGCAGAGCGCAAAAGGCTCTGCCCGTTCGACCTTTTTTCTCTTGAGGCTGGGCCCGCGACATCGTCACCACTGCTTGCGCGGCGCAAGCGCGCCATACTTACCGAACCGTAAACGGGGATGGTTAACGGAGGGTTGAAGGTGTGCCTGTACGACATGGCTGGACGGCAATTCTGTTGGACAGGCGAACGGCAAAGCGCTAATCGCATCAGCCATGCATGCGGGATCCCCAGAAAAGAAGCCTTTGGAGGCTTCGGTCGCCTCGGCGCTGAGAACGGTAGCCACGGAACAGGCCGGCGTGGCGGCATTGGCCGCCGCGCTGGAGAACGAACTGGCCGAACCTTTCGCCCGCGCCGTCGACATGGTGTCGCGCATCAATGGCCGCGTCATAGTCACCGGCGTCGGCAAAAGCGGCCATATCGGCACTAAGATCGCGGCTAGTCTGGCTTCGACCGGCACGCCTGCCTTCTTCGTCCATCCGGCGGAGGCCAATCACGGCGACCTTGGCATGATCGCCAGAGACGATGCCATCATCGCCATGTCATGGTCCGGCGAGAGCAAAGAATTGATGGGCATCGTCGCCTATTCCAGGCGCTTCTCGATCCCGCTGATTGCGATTACCGCGGGCGCGGCCTCGGCGCTGGCGCGCGCGGCCGACGTGGTGGTGCTCCTGCCGTCCGCGCCGGAAGCCTGCCCGCACGGTCTGGCGCCGACGACATCGACCCTGCTGCAACTGGTGGTCGGCGATGCGCTGGCCATCGCGCTGCTCGAAGCGCGCGGCTTCACGCCCGACCATTTCCGCACGTTCCACCCCGGCGGCCAGCTCGGCGCCAACCTCACGCAGATCCACGAGATCATGCATGTCGGCGACAGGCTGCCGCTGGTGTCTTCCGGCACGGGCATGCGCGAGGCGATCCTCGAATTGTCGAACAAGGGCTTCGGCTGCGTGGCGATCGCGACGGCGGATGGCGCGTTGGTGGGCATCATCACCGACGGCGACATCAGGCGTCACATCGGCAGCAATCTCATGGAAATGAGCGTCGATCAGGTGATGACGAAAAAGCCGAAGACCGCCACACCGGACACGCTGGTGGCGACGGCGCTGCAGATTATCAACAATTCGGCCATTACGAGCCTGATGGTGGTCGAAGGCAGGCGGCTCGTGGGACTGGTTCATCTGCACGACCTGCTGCGCATCGGCGCCGCCTGAAAAAATCAAAGGACGCGTCGCGTTCGGGAAGCCCTAGGCGACGCGGCCTGATTTTCCGGATCGAAAGCGCCATGCGCTTTCGAAATGTCAAACTGCCTCGACGGTCAGTTCCAGATCGGTCTCGGCTGAACTGACGACGCGCACCTGCGTGCCGGCCGGCAGGTCGGGACCGGAGACGCGCCACAGTGTGTCGCCGAGCTTGATGCGGCCGCGACCGTCCTTGATCGGCTCGGCCAGCGTTGCCATCCTGCCGACCAACTGCGCGCCGCGCCGGTTGAGCAGCGGCTGGTCGCTAGGGGTATTACGCCCACCAACCAGCTTCTTTCCGGCAAGGGCCGAGACCAGCGACAGGGCCAGGAAGGCGAGGACCTGGACTTCCCAGGCCCAGAAGCTTGCGTCCCAGATGAGCAGGGAAATCACACCGATCACCAATGCGGCGATGCCGATCCACAGCATGAATATTCCTGGCGCGATGACCTCCATCACCAGGAGGACGAAGCCCAGAACCATCCAGTTCCACGGACCAAGTTCGGAAATGATGCGGTCGAACATGGGAGTGCGCTCCTATGATCTCAGTTCTCAGCTAGCCTCAATTCTCGCTTGGGCGAACCACCGGAGGGCGGGCGGCCTGCCTGGCGGCGCCGGCGGTGCCTTCGCTGCGGAACACCTCCCTGGCGATCTCGCTTATGCCGCCGAGGGTGCCGATCAGCGCCGAGGCTTCCATCGGCATCAGCACGACCTTGCTGTTGTTAGCGGTGCCGATCTTGCCCATCGCTTCGGTGTATTTGAGCGCCACGAAGTAATTGAGTGCCTGCACGTCGCCCTTGGAGATGGCTTCCGATACAACCTGGGTGGCTCGCGCTTCGGCCTCGGCCGAGCGTTCGCGCGCCTCGGCGTCGCGGAAGGCGGCTTCCTTGCGGCCTTCGGCCTCGAGGATCTGCGACTGCTTGAGGCCTTCGGCGGCGAGGATCTGCGCACGCTTATTGCGTTCGGCGGTCATCTGACGACCCATCGATTCGATGAGGTTGGCCGGCGGATTGATATCCTTGATCTCGACGCGGGTGATCTTGATGCCCCACGGATGCGCCGCTTCGTCGACGACGCGCAGCAGGCGCTCGTTGATGGCGTCGCGGTTCGACAGCAATTCGTCGAGGTCCATCGAGCCCATGACGGTACGGATGTTGGTCATCGTCAAATTGAGAATGGCGTTCTCCAGGCCGGCGACCTGGTAGGCGGCCTGCGCCGCATTGAGGATCTGGTAGAAGGCGATGCCGTCGACGCCGACAATGGCGTTGTCGCGCGTTATGATTTCCTGGCTCGGAACGTCGAGCACCTGCTCCATCATGTTCATCTTGGCGCCGATGCGGTCGACGAACGGCACGATGAGGTTGAGGCCGGGGCTTAGTGTTTTGGTGTAACGACCAAAGCGCTCCACCGTATAATTATAGCCTTGCGGGATTGTCCGGATGCCTTTGATAAGAAGCACCAATACCAGAAAGGCAAGCGCACCAATCGCAATACCGAAACCACTGAAGTCCATTTGAATCTCCCTCAGATGCCGGCCATGGCGTTGATTCCACGCAACCGACTTCACCAAACACTTAGGTGTGTTTCAATAATGTTACAATCAGGTGATCGCTGATTATTAGTGCATGGAATAGCGCAACTGCGGCGATCGATCGCCGCAACGTGGCGGCCTCAGACCCAGCCCGACAGTTCGCGCCGCACCATCGCCTCGATCACCGCCATGCCCTCGGTGCTGTCGTTCAGGCAAGGGATATGGGCGAATTTCTCGCCGCCCGCATGATGGAAGGTCTCCGCCACTTCGCGGCCGATCTCGTCCAGCGTCTCGATACAGTCGACGGAAAAGCCGGGATTGACGATGGCGATCGATTTCACGCCGTCCTTCGCCAGTTTCTCGACCGTCTTGTCGGTGTAGGGCTGCAGCCATTCCTGGGCGCCGAAGCGCGACTGGAAGGTGATGATCAGCTTCTTTTCATCCCACCCCAGTCGTTCACGCAACAGCCGTGTCGTCTTCTGGCAGTGGCAGTGATAGGGATCGCCCTTCTCGAAATAGGGCTTCGGGATGCCGTGATAGGAGGTGATGACCACCTCGGGCTCGAAGTCTAGCGTTGCCAGATGCCGTTCGATCGAATGGGCGAGCGCCTCGATGTAGACCGGCTCGTCATAGTAGGGCGGAACACTGCGCACGGTGGGCGCGCGGCGCATCTTCATCAAGGCGCGAAAAAGCTGGTCGTTGGCGGTGGCGGTCGTGGTCGCCGAATATTGCGGGTAGAGTGGGAACGACAGGATGCGGTCGCAGCCTTGCTCGACCAGCCTTTGAGCGACGTTCGCGGTCGAGGGGTTGCCGTAGCGCATCGCCCAGTCGACCACGACATCGGGTAGGTCGATGAGCGCTGCGGCCAGCTTTTCGCCCTGCGCGCGGGTGTAGGTGCGCAGCGGCGACTCGTTCCTCTCGCGGTTCCATATCCTGGCGTAATTGGCACCGGACTTGTTCGGTCTCGTGGTCAGCACCAAGCCGTAGAGGATCGGATACCAAATCGCCTTGTTGAGCTCGATAACGCGCGGATCGGACAGGAATTCGCGGAGATAGCGCCACATCGGCTTGAAGTCGGTACCGTCCGGCGTGCCGAGATTGACCAACATGACGCCGATCTTGCCTGCCTTTACCGGCGGATGTCCGGCCGGCAGCGGGTCGAGCGCTTTCGCGGCTTTGGGGTCGACAGGCGTGGAAAGCGTCATGAAGGTCTCCCGACACCGCGAAACCGACGATGTCGGGCGAACCTAGCAATGTGGCGCGAGTTTTCAATGCCGCGTCTGGCCGCACCTTACCCTGAAAGCCAAAAACCCGCCCGTTTGCCGGACGGATTTTGCTGGTCGCAAGCGCGAAGCGAGGTTACTTCGCCGGAATGGTCAGGGTCGCGCCGACCGGAAGCCGGCGTGGCTCGTAGCCTTTGTTGGCCTCGGAGATCACCTTCCACTCGGCGCCGTCGCCATAGGCCTGCTTGGCGAGATCCCAAAAGGTATCGCCGGCGATGGTGACATGGCTGGCTTCGGCCGGGGCGGCGTCAGCCGGCTTTGCCGGAGCAGGTTCGGCTTCGGCCGGTTTTGCCGGTGCCGGCGTTGCCGGGGCGGTTTCCGCCGGGACAGTCGGCGGCGTGGTGGTGATGTCGCCGGAGCCTGCCGGCAATGCGGGCATCGCCGGCTCCGCCGGTGCAGCCTCGGCCGGTTTTGCCGGTTCGGCTGGAGCGGGTGCCGGTTCGGCTGGTTTTGCCGGCTCGGCGGCCGGGGCAGCCGCTACGGTTGCGGCAACCTCGGTGATGCGGCCGTCGAGCTTGGGCGTGTAGGGCCGGTGCGCGGCGAGATAGTCGGCGACCACCTGTTCGAGGCCCGGGCCGTAATCATAGGCGTTCTTGGCCTTCTCGGCGAAGACCTTGTAGCCGTCGCCGCCCTGGCGGACGTAATTGTTGGTGGCGACCAGATAGTCCTTGTCCGGATTGATCGGCGCCCAGGCACCGTTCTGCATCACCTCGACCGACTTGACTCGGCCGGCATTGGGCGCGACCGACTTGTCGAAGGAGTATTTGAGACCTGCCACCTGCGGGAAGCGGCCGCCGCCGTCCTCGACCTGGCTGACGCCGTTTTCCAGCCCGGCAACCAGATCCTTGCCGGAAATCTGGAAGGTCGCCAGCGTGTTCTGGAACGGCAGCACGGACAGCACCTCGCCCATGGTCACGGTGCCCTTGTCGATCGAAGCACGCAGGCCGCCGCCATTCGAGACGACGATCTCGACGCCCTGTCCCTTGACGCGGTCGAGGATGGCGTCGGAGACGAGGTTGCCCATCGCGCATTCCTTGGTGCGGCAGCTTTCGCGGCTGCCGTCGATGGCCTCGGTGGTCTCGGCCACTTCCTTGTTCTTCAGCGCCTCGATCGGCGCACCGAGTTCCTTGATGCGGGCAAGAACGGCCGGATCGGGAGTTATCGACTTGTCGAGGAAGATCGGGTCGCCGCTGGCTTCCTTGACGTTGCCATTGTCGTCGAACGCGACCTTGAATTCGCCGAGATATTTCGAATAGGACGCGGCCTGCACGACAGGCACCTTGGAGCCGTCGGGGTTGTCGACCATCGTCGGATAGGGGCCTTCCGCCTTCGGGTCGGTGTTGGACAGAAGCGAATGGCTGTGGCCGCCCACCACCACGTCGATGCCCGGGATCTTGGCGATGACATCGCGCTCGCGCCTGTAGCCGATATGGGTGACGGCAATGATCTTGTTGACGCCTTGCGCCTTCAGCTTCTCGACTTCGGCGGTGATCGACTTGACGTCGTCCTCGATGGTAATGTTGGGGCCGGGAGAGGCGAGTTCCGGCGTGTCGTTGGTCACGGCGCCGACAATGCCGATCTTCTGGCCGCCGACCTCAAGCACAATCGACGGCTTGATCTTGCCTGCGGCGCCGGACTTGTCGTTGGGCACGACATTGGCGCTGACGATCGGGAACTTCGCCTTGTCGAGATAAGGCACCAGCGCGCTCTCGCCATCGTCGAATTCGTGGTTGCCGAGCGTCACCGCGTCGGGCTTGATCTGATTGAGGAATTCCTCCTCCGCCGTGCCCTTGTAGGTGATGTAGAACAGCGATCCCTGAAAGCTGTCGCCGGCATTGAGCAGCAGCACGTTCTGGCCTTCGAGCTTCTTGCGCTCCTGTGCGATCGCGGTGACCAGCCGGCCGGCGCCGCCGATGCACTCACCCTTGGTCTCTTCCTCGGCCGAGCAGGTTGACTCGTATTTGTTGTTGCCTTCGATGCGGCTGTGCCAATCGTTGAAATGCAGGATGTTCAACGTGTAGTCGGCAAAGGATGGTGCGGCCGACAGGCCGAGTGTCGAGGCAGAGAGGGCGGCAATGGCGGCGAGCTTCTTCATCTTCGTCTCCCGGATATGATCAAAGGCGTTTAACGCTCTTGCCCGACTGCAGGATAACAGCCAGCATTCGGGTATGTTCACATCGCGGTTGTGGCGATGCAAGAAGAATCAGGGCGGATAACCGGCATCGGTTTGCCGGCATAAAAAAGGCGGCGGCATCGCGCCGCCGCCATCCGCAAAGCCGCATGGGAAGGGTTCAGCCGCGCCTGGTCAGCACGAAGTTCTGCCCGGCGGAGCTGGTGCAATTCAGCTGGTTTATGGACACCAGCAGGCAGTTGAAAGCGATTGGCTGCTGCCGGATCAGCGAGGTTCCGTTGATCTCGACCGAGGTGGCGCCGGTCTTGGTGTAGCTGCCGTCAGCGAATTTCTCACCGGTCTCCGCCGAAACGGTGGTGAAGACGCCGCCGTTCAATGTCGAGACCGCCTTGCCCTCGGCGTTCAGCCAGGAGCCTTCGACGCCTCGCGCCTGCGATGAGATCGGTGGCCCGTCGGAACCGCCGGTGGTGCAGGCGGCAAGCATCGTCGCAAGAACGCCCGCCGCGCCCGCAGAAAGAATTTTGCGCGCAATCGTCATATCAAATCCTCTCCTGGCGCATCGGCCCAATCGCCAAACGACGTTTGGGGAACCGATGTGCGTGGCCTCAAGTTTCCAGAGCCGTCCCTCGTGCGTCCAAACGGATGCACACTGCTCTCGTCCGCATCCCTTCAATCGCCCGATTTCCGGGCGATTGCAAGGCAGTGGGGCAGGGGTATGGAACCGCTATCGAACGAGGATGTTGCGGAATTGCCACGGGTCGCTTTTGTCGAGGTCCTCGGGAAACAGGCCCGGACGGTTATCGAGCGGCGTCCAGTCGGTGTAGTAGCCCTTGACCGGTCCGAGATACTGGGACTGCACTTCCAGGCAGCGCTTGTAGTCCATCTCGTCGGCCTCGACGATGCCGGCTTCCGGGTTTTCCAGCGCCCAGACCATGCCGGCGAGCACGGCCGAGGTGACCTGCATGCCGGTAGCGTTCTGGTAGGGCGCCAGCTTGCGGGCTTCGGCCAGCGACAGCTGCGAACCGTACCAGTAGGCGTTCTTGGCATGGCCGTAGAGCAGCACGCCAAGCTCGTCGACGCCGTCGACCAGTTCGTTTTCGTCAAGCACATGGTGGACCGGCTGCGGCTTGCCGGCAGCGCCGAACATTTCGTGGAGTGACAACACGGCGTCGTTGCAGGGGTGATAGGCATAGTGGCAGGTCGGGCGGTATTGCACCTTGCCCTTCTTCGACCGCACGGTGAAGAAGTCGGCGATCGAGATCGCCTCATTGTGCGTCACCAGGAAACCGTATTGCGCGCCCGGCGTCGGGCACCAGGAGCGCACGCGGGTGTTGGCGCCGGGCTGTTCGAGATAGATCGCAGCCTTGGAGCCATGCTTGTGCTCCTTGCCGTTCTTCGGCATCCATCTCTCATGCGTGCCCCAGCCGAGCTCGGCCGGCTGCAGCCCTTCCGAGATGAAACCTTCGACCGACCAGGTGTTCCAGAACACGTTCATCGGCTTCGGCTTCTTGGTGCGCTGGGTGTCGCGCTCGGCGATGTGGATGCCCTTGACGCCGGCCTTCTTCATCAGCTTCGCCCAGCCGTCACGGTCGTCCTGCGCGGGTTCGGAAAACTCGAGGCCGAGGTCGCCGGCAAGGTTCAGCAGCGCCTGCTTGACGAACCACGAGACCATGCCCGGATTAGCGCCACAGGTCGAAACCGCGGTAGCGCCGCCGGGCTTGTCGTGCTTCTCCATGATCAAGGCTTCGCGCAGCGCGTAGTTGGTGCGGCTGGCATTGTCGGCCTTGGCGTCGAAATAGAAGCCGAGCCACGGCTCGACGACGGTGTCGATGTAGAGCACGCCGAGCTTGCGGCAGAGCCGCATCAGGTCGACCGAGCCGGTATCGACCGACAGATTGATGCAAAAGCCCTGGCCGCCACCATTGGTCAAAAGCGGCGTCAGCAGTTTCTTGTAGTTTTTCTCGGTCACGTGCTCCTGGACGAAGGCGATGCCGCGCTCGTCGAGCAGCTTGCGGTCGGTGTCGAGCGGGTCGATGACCGTCATGCGCGACTTGTCGAATTTGAAATGGCGCTCGATCAGAGGCAGCGTTCCCCGTCCGATCGAACCAAAGCCGATCATCACGACAGGGCCGGTGATTTCACCGTAAACGGGCCAGTTTTCATTCGCCATTTTATCGAGCACTCCTTCAAGCAACGCGCCAAAACGGCCGTTCGACCGCCGCGCGACAAACCATAGATCATTGTCACAATAAAGCGAAAAGCAGGGATAAGGTTAGTTCCCGGCCGCGCAGATACGCCTACGGTTCGAGCAGTTTCGCGAATTCCGGTGTGAACAGCGCTTGTGCTTCGGAGACCGGCATTTCAACGAGATCGCCGCCGCAAGCCTGGATGACGTTGGGCAAACCTTGCAGGCCGAAGACCAGAACCTGCCTGTCGCCATCGCGCTTCAGGCTGGCGCCGAGATAGTCACTGATCAAATCGTCGATGCCGCATTCGGCCTCGTAATCCACCTCGGTCTGGTCGCTTGGCTTCTTGCGGTTTTCCCTGACGAAGGCGGCCAGCGAGGGGCCTGGCTTGCCGTCGCCCGTATCGGAAAACATGTCCTGAAGGGTAAGCAAGGCGCCACGGCGCACGTCCATGACATAGGCGTCGGAATAGTTGTTCGGATGCGCACCGCCGCAATAGAGGCTGCCGGATTCCGACCAGCTCATCAGCTTCGGCGTCAATGACGTCACTTTGGACGTCGTGTCTTCGTAGCCGCCAAGCGAATCGTCATCCATGCCCTCCATCGGTGGTCCATCGTGGAAGCCGGCGTATTGCAGCGCCGCGCACGTCAAGGCGCTGAGGCTGTCATGCCAATGGCGGTTCTGCAGCAAGGCATTGGCGGCTTCGATCGGCGCGCCGCCGGCGAGATCGACGATGCGCGGCCTGGCGAATTTGGTGCGTGGATCGGTGACATAGTTGTAGGCTGCATCCGGCCAACCTTCCTTGGCGTCTGCCTTGGGCGCGAAATCCAGCTTGAGATAGTCGTAGGGCGATGCCGCCATGGTGATCGGCGCATCGTCACCCGAGAATGTCATGTCGGTGAAATCATAGAGATCGCGTGGCGTCGTCGCCGGCGTCTCCGTCTGGGCACGGCTGGCGAACCTTGTCAGCTTCAGCGGCAGGGTCTTTTTGGCCGTCCAGGTGCCTTCCAGCGTCTTGCCCTTGTCGGCGGAACTCAACCGCCAGACGGCGCCGATGGCTGGAGCCTGGCCGTCGCCGCACTTCTTGGCATCGCAGGCTTCTTCCTCGGCCAATTGAAAGGTGGCGCCCTTGCTCGACTTCGCCTGCAGAGGAATATCGACGCCCTTGGAGCGGTAGAAATAGCGGCCCGCCAGTGCCTCTCCAGCCGTCGCCGGATCACCGGTAAACTCGACGACGATGTCGATGTTGCCGAGCTTCCCCGCATAGGTCACCGGTTCCGCATGCGCTGTTGCCGGCAACGCCAGCAATGCACCGAGCAGGACGGCCAGCTTCAGAACATGTCGGATCATCGTCACTCCTGAGCCATGGTTTGCAGGCGTTGCACCAGCCGGTCACGGTCTGATGTCATCCCCTTATATTCGAGTTGAGCCTCATCCAGCGCCTGCAATTGCGCCGCGAAAGAGGCGGCAAGCGTTGCCCGGTCGGGATGCCGCGCCAGCACTTTCAGCGGGTCGAGATGGATGCGGATGGTGAACAGGATGTCGCGCGACAGAGGCAGTTTGCGCAGCGTCTGGCGCTCGACGCGGATGAAGGCGTGGGCGTTGACGTCGCCGTCGGGAAATCGCGAGGGGCGCCTGGTGGCGCGGTCGATGCGCTCGACATTGGAGAGCGGGTGATAGAGCGCGTCGCCGGCCTGGATCGACCAGTTGAAGCGTTCGACGGCCTGACCCTGCAGGCCGTCGAACATGCGGTTGATGAGCTCGGCCGGCCTGGTGCCCGGACCGAAGCCCGGCACCGGTGCGTGGATCTGCTGCAGCGGCCGGCCGAATTTTTCGACCAGCGACCAGGATGACGGGAAGCACAGCGAGCCGGCGGCGAGTCGCCAGCCCGTGTCGTCACGGCGCATCAGGATCAGGTCTTCCTGGACGAGCAGCGACGCTGCGACCAGCGGGGCATCGGGGAAGGTGGCGTCAGAGTCGGCTTTGGCGCCAATGACCTCAACCCCGGCATTGGTGCGCCGGTACATCCCGGGAAATGTCGACAGCAGATGTGCTTCGATGAGGCCGCGCACTTCGCGCTGGGTGTCGCGCGTGCCGTCTTCCTCGACAAACACCTTGTCGGGAATTTCGGCATAGAGCCGGCGCTTTTCGGCGAGATGGTCGAAGAGATACCGGTCGACCTTGATCCACTTGTCGAGCTCGAGCGGCTTCAGCCCGATGGTGAAGAGCTTTGAGGAGCCATCATAGGGCGTGTGCGTGGGCTGACGAGAATTCATGCTTCGCTAGAAAGTGTCCAATGCCGGCGGTTATTCTCGCAGCCGCTTCGTATCAGGCCAATGTTGCCGGGATCAAGCCGCGCAGAGAATTGCCGACGAACAGTGTTTTGGCGGATTTCAACTCGTCATAGCTGTAGATCGCCTCCTGGGCGCGGCCTTCGTCCAGCAGCTCGGCGCGCAATACGCCAGGCAGCAGGCCGCAGTCGAGCCTGGGTGTCATCAGCATGCCATCGCCGAAATCGGCGAAGACGTTGGTGATGGTGCCTTCGCAGATTTCACTGCGCTCATTTGCGAGCAACACTTCGTCGGCCTGGGTGACCAGATATTCGGAGCGGGCGTGAGTGTAGACTTGCCGCCGGCCGGTCTTGTGGCGCAGCAGCGTGTCGGTGGAGGAGAGCCGCACCCGTGCCAGCTGCAGCCGCCAGACCTTGTCGGCGGCGAACGGCTCATAGGGCTGGACCGAGGCGGTCACTTCGCCATTGCGCTGCAGGACGAGCCGGGTGCGCAGCGCCGTCTGCTGCGCCCCGATAGTATTCGCCAGCACCTCGCCGATCCGCTGCGGATCGCAGGCAAAGCCGAGTTCTTCCGCCGAGCCGTAAAGGCGCGCGAGATGGCGTTCGAAGCGCAGAAAGCCCTGGCCGGGCTCCCAGCGCATGGTCTCGATCAGCTCGAAATCGGCGGTGTCCCCGTTGCGAAGCGCGCCTTCAGCAGACACTCCTGATACTCCTCTTGCGCCGTCGAATCGAAGACGACGCCGCCGCCGACATTGTAAACGGCCTCGCCACTGGAAAAGAGCGATATAGTGCGGATCGCCACCGAAAAGCGCATCATGCCGCCAGGCGCGATCCAGCCGATGGCGCCGCAATAGACGTCGCGCGGTGTGTCTTCCAGCTCGTGCAGGATTTCCATCGCGCGGATTTTCGGCGCGCCGGTGATCGAGCCACAGGGAAACAGCGCGCCAAAGATTTGGCGGATGCCGAGATCAGGCAGAAGCTTCGCTCGCACACGGCTCACCATCTGGTGGACGGTCGGGTAGCTCTCGATGCGGAACAGTTCCGGGACTTCCAGCGTGCCGACCTCGCTGATCAGTGAGATGTCATTGCGCAGGAGATCGACGATCATCCGGTTCTCGGCCTGGTTCTTTTCGTCGCTGCGCAAGAAGGACTTCAACCGCGCGTCCTCGGCCTTGGTCGCGCCGCGCGGTGCGGTGCCCTTCATCGGATGGGTTTCGATCATGCCTTCGGCATTGATCTCGAAGAACAGCTCGGGCGAACGCGACAAGACGATGGGATCGCCGAGCGAAATCAGCGCGCCATACTTGACCGGCTGGCGTCCTGTCAGTGCGTCGAAGGCAGCAAGCGGATCGCCCGACCATTGGGCACGGACCGGAAAGGTCAGGTTGCCTTGGTAGCAATCGCCCTTGCGGATGTGGTCGTGGAGGCGCGCGAAGCGTTTGGCGTAGTCCTGAGCGGACCAACTGGCCCTGGCGTCGAAGATGGGGCCATTGGTGGCAGGCGCATCGTTGCGCGGCACCGCCTCTTCGACCGAAGCATCGAAGACACCCAGACAAACCAGTGGCGCGCGCCGGCCTTCGGGCAGCAGCGGCACCAGTTTCGGTTCGAGCAGATAGCCCGCTTCGTAGGAGAAATAGCCGGCCAGCCATTTGCCGGCATCGCTCGCCGCCTGCGCGGCCGCCAGCGCCGGCAGAAAATCCTTGGCATCATGGGCAATGATGATGTCGGCCGGGTGGTCGAAGACCAACTGACGGCCGCTTTCATCGTTGCGGAAAATGGCAGAGGGCAGGGGCATGGGGCTCGGGTACTGCGGTCGATGACGCCAGAACCGCTCTATATGGGGGCCGGGCGGCGCGCAATCGAGGGAGCGGCGTCGCAGGGCGCAAAGACAGTGGCGAATGCAAAAACAAAGACGGCGCCCGAAAGCGCCGCCTTCTGGTTATGTTGCCGATGACGGATCAGCTGTTGTTGGCGGTCCCGGCGCTCGGGAATTGGCGTGCGAACTCCTTTTCGTCGCCGGCGGCAAGCAGCTTGGCCTGCTCGACCCACTTTTCGCGGGCGACGCGGCCGTCGAAATTCAGCGTGTCCTCGATGCGCTTGACGTCGGCCGCGGTCCAGCCGGCGATCTGCGCGTAGGTCGTGACGCCAAGGCCCTTGAGCAGTTTGTCGTTGACCGGGCCGATACCGATCAGGCGACGCAGATTGTCGGCCTTCCCAGCTGCCGGGGCGGCCTTCTTCGGGACGGCGGCGGGCTTTGAAGCCGCGGTTTTGGGCGCGGCCTTGGCGGCGGCAGGTTTGCTGGCCGCTGGTTTTGCGGCCGCGGATTTGGCCGCAGCTGGTTTGGCCGCGGCGGGTTTGGCGGGGGCCGGTTTCGCGGCCGGGGCGGACTTGGCCTTTGCCGCTGTCGATACCAGCGCGGCCGGCGCCGAACTTGAAGGCTTGGCGGATGGAGCTGATGTTTCACGCAGCCGGCGTTCGAGATCGGCGCGGGTCTTGCCGCAGGCGTCGAGTTCGCCAGTCAGGCGATCGGCGTCGGCGCGCAGTCTGTCACGCTCGCTGCGGGTGCGGTCGAGATCGCCGCGCAGGCTGTCGAGTTCGCCGCGCAGCCGGCCCCAGATAAACCAGCCAACCAACACACCTACAAGGAACGCCAGGACAATGTAAAAGAAGGTCATCGTCTCTCTCCAGTCGGATCCGTCCGCCGCCGTCCCAAGTCATGACCTTGGCAGATCGGATCATCCAATGTGGTTCGGCGGCTCAGGGAACAGCCGGTCTGTCGTCGAGTGTCGGCGTTCGGCTTTCCGCCCATTGCCAACCGTCGCTGTCGCATTCGTCAGACCGCTGCCATGGGCCGGGATACTGTCCGGCCTTAAGCCGCGCGCCCGGCTGAGCTTCAGTCGGAAAGCTATCATACGGCTTCGGGAAAGCTAACGGAATTTTCGCCGGAGAGTTATTCAAGAACAGATATTTAGAACAAGAACAGAGCTGCCGTCACATGCATTCCGGCTAAACTGTTCTGCGATTCTGCAAAGTCGAGGCCGCTGCTGAACCTGCCACTCTGCGCCATCGGTCCAATGGGTGCGCGCATTAACTGTCGAGCGCTTCCAACTCGTCGATCAGGCCGCCGATCACGCCAAGCCCGATCTGCCAGAAGGCGGGGTCGGTGGCGTCGAGGCCGAAGGGCGCGAGAAGCTCCGAGTGATGCTTGGTGCCGCCGGCGCGCAACATCTCGAAATACTTATCCTGGAAGCCATGCTCAGCGTTCTGGTAGACCGCGTAGAGCGAGTTCACCAGGCAGTCGCCAAAGGCATAGGCGTAGACGTAGAAGGGGGAGTGGACGAAGTGCGGGATGTAGGTCCAGAAGACCTCATAGCCCTCGCGCAGCTTGATCGCCGGCCCCAGGCTTTCTGCCTGCACCTCGAGCCAGAACTGGCCGAGCTTGTCGGAGGTCAGTTCGCCGTTCTTACGCTCTGCATGCACTTTGCGCTCGAACTCGTAGAAGGCGATCTGGCGCACGACCGTGTTGATCATGTCCTCGACCTTCTGGGCGAGCATCGCCTTGCGCTCGCGCTTGTCGGTGGTCTGGTCGAGCAGCGAACGGAAGGTCAGCATCTCGCCGAATACTGAGGCCGTCTCGGCCAAAGTCAGCGGCGTCGAAGCCATCAGGGCGCCCTGGCCGCCGGCCAGCACCTGATGCACGCCGTGGCCGAGTTCATGCGCCAGCGTCATCACATCGCGCGGCTTGCCCATGTAGTTGAGCAGCACGTAAGGGTGCGCCGAAGGCACGGTCGGATGGGCGAAGGCGCCGGGCGACTTGCCGGGCCTGACCGGCGCGTCGATCCAGTTGCGGTCGAAGAAGACGCGGGCGATCTCCGCCATATCGGGGGAAAAGCGCTGATAGGCCGACAGCACGGTGTTCCTGGCGTCGTCCCAAGGGATCACGGCCTGCGGCGTTTCGGGCAAGGGGGCGTTGCGGTCCCAGTGGTTCATCACCTCCATGCCGAGCCAGCGCGCCTTCAGCGCGTAGTAGCGATGAGACAGGCGCGGATAGGCCTCGCGCACGGCCGACGCCAGCGCATCGACCACGCTGCGCTCGACGCGGTTGGCGAGATGGCGTGAATCGGCGATGTCCTCGAAGCCGCGCCAGCGGTCGGAAATCTCCTTGTCCTTGGCCAGCGTGTTGGTGATCAGCGTGAAGGTGCGCAGGCTCTTGCGGAAGGTTGCGGCCAGCGCTTCGGAGGCGCGGCGGCGGACCTCCCCATCGGCGTCCTGGAGGCGGTTCAGCGCCGGCTCCAGCGTCAGTTCCTCGCCGTCTATGTCGAAGCGCAGATCGGTCATCGTCTCGTCGAACAGCCGGTTCCAGGCACCGCGTCCGGTGATCGATTTCTCATGGAACAGCTGCTCGACCCGGTCCTCGAGCTGGTAGGGCTTGTCCATTCTGAGGTCGAGCACCCAGGGGCGGTAATGGGCAAGGCCGGCGTCGGCGGCGAGGGCGGATTCGAGCGCCTTGTCATCGATCAGGTTCAGCTCCAGCGCGAAGAACAGAAGATGCGCGCTGGCGTCGGTCATCTTTTCCTGGATGTCGCCATAGAGCTTTGCGCGCTGCGGATCGGCGGTGTTGCCGGCATAGATCAGGCCGGCATAGGAGACGATGCGGCCGATCAGTTCCTCCAGCGCCTCATAGGCTGTCAGCGCCTCGCCAAGCCTGCCGGCGCTGCCGCGCCCGGCCTCCGCAGCCAGTGTGCCCTTCCAGCGGTTCTCGAAGGCGACGGCATCGGCCGCCGCCTTGGCAAGGTCACGCTTCAGTTCGGGCGCCTCCATGCCGGAATAAAGATCGGCGAGATTCCATTCCGGCAGGTCGCCGAGTTCTGCCGCGCCCTGACCGGACGCTACCGCCGCAAGCTGCCGACCGAGAATCCTGCTCATCAACAATTACCTTCTGGAATCAAGGGGAAAGGACAAGCCGGTCAAATCCTAAGGAATTCGTTCACCGGGTTTTTTGAAACCTTGTTTAGAACCCTGTGCCAAGATGATCCATGGGAATTTCCCAGGCGGGCAACTCAAATCAGTCATGACAGGTTCCATTCTTATAGTCGATGACGATCCCGTGCAGCGCCGGCTGCTCGAAGCGGCGGTGACGAAATTCGGCCACAGCGCCATCGTTGCCGATGGCGGCGAGGCCGGTCTGAGCGCGCTTGACGAACCCAATGCGAGGGATATTTCGGCAGTCATCCTCGACCTTGTCATGCCGGGCCTCGACGGCATCGGCGTGCTGAAGGCGATGCGCGAGCGCGGCATCACTGTTCCCGTCATCGTGCAGACTGCGCAGGGCGGCATCGAAACGGTGGTTTCGGCGATGCGCCACGGAGCTTTCGATTTTGTCGTTAAGCCGGCGTCTCCCGACCGGCTGCAGACCGCGATCGGCAACGCGCTCAAGGTCGAGGCCGTCGAGGACGAGGTCAAGCGCACGTCGCGGCGTCGCGGCGGCCACCTGACATTCAAGGACATGATTACGCACAGCCCGGCGATGGACCGGGTGATCCGCCTCGGCCAGAAGGCTGCGGCCTCCAACATCCCGATCCTGATCGAGGGCGAATCGGGCGTCGGCAAGGAACTGGTGGCGCGCGCCATCCAGGGCAGCGGCGAACGCCGCACAAAGCCGTTCGTCACCGTCAATTGCGGCGCCATCCCCGACAATCTGGTCGAATCGATCCTGTTCGGTCACGAAAAAGGTTCGTTCACCGGCGCCACCGAAAAGCACACCGGCAAGTTCGTCGAGGCGCATTCGGGCACCCTGTTCCTGGATGAGATCGGCGACCTGCCGCTCGACGTGCAGGTCAAGCTGTTGCGCGCCGTGCAGGATGGCGAGGTCGATCCGGTCGGCGGCCGTTCCACCGTCAGGGTCGACATCAGGCTGATCTCGGCCACGCACCGCAACCTTCTGCAGCAGGTCAAGGACGGCAAGTTTCGCGAGGACCTGTTCTACCGGCTCAACGTTTACCCGATCGTCGTGCCGCCGCTGCGCGACCGCCGCGACGACATCCCCTATCTGGTCAAGCATTTCATGGACAAGGTGGCGCCGGCGGGCAATCGCCTGCACGGCATCTCGGATGCCGCACTGGCCATGCTGCAGGCCTATGATTGGCCGGGAAACATCAGGCAGCTGGAAAACGCCGTGTTCAGGGCCTCGGTGCTTGCCGAAGGCGATGTCCTCACGACTGACGAATTTCCGCAGATCCGGGCGCAGGTCGACGGCACCGTCAATCTCGACGCCGATGCGTCCTTGTCGGACCCCGGCATGGCCTTGAGCACCGGATCGCAAGGCGATGGCGCGCAGACTGACGGCGCCGGTACTGCAGCTGCCGAGCCCGCCCCTCCGGCGAGGCTGCTTAAGCGCTTCGGCACGCTGCGGGCGCTGGACGAGCGTGGCAATGTGCGTGCGCTGGCCGATGTCGAACTCGAAATGATCAAGCTCGCCATCGACCATTATAACGGCCAGATGAGCGAGGTCGCACGGCGTCTCGGTATCGGCCGCTCGACGCTCTACCGCAAGCTCAAGGAATACGGCATCGACCCGGAAACCGGTCGCCTCGACCGCCTTGCCTCCTGAACGCCGAATTCCACAGCTTGCCAACGCAAGGCCGGGACCAGCTTGCCATGCCATATCCGGCGCTGCATAAGGGGGTTGGGGCGGGAATATGGCTGATGCGGACAGCGTTGTTCACGCATTAAGGCCAGCGGTAACAGATCGTGTAGCGCGAAAAGGCTGAATCTTGATCTAAACCAGCAGTTTACCAAGAAATCCTGTGTATTATTTTTGACGGGATATCGCCACGGTGTTACCGCATTTCGGCTTCAATAAGCGATGATTAACCATTAGGATCGATATTCGGATGTGAGAACCACGCATCCGTTTGGACAAATCCGGGGACAAACGGCAGCCTGCAAGGCCTTTTGATTTGAACAAAGTCGAACGACACAGAAACGGGCGGCGCGATCACATGGGCGTCTGGCCGAGATGGCTGGCAGCGTTGATCGTTGCGTTCGCTTTCCTCGCCGCAACTGCTGCCGGCGCCAGCGCTGAAACGCGCTCGCTCAAGCTCTATCACCTCCACACGCACGAAAAGGCCGAGATCGTCTACAAGCGCAATGGCCGCTACGATCCGGCAGGCCTCAGGAAGATCAACATCATCCTGCGCGACTGGCGTCGCAACGAACCGACCAAGATGGATCCGCGCCTGCTCGATCTGGTGTGGGAAGCTTACCGGCAGGCCGGCGCCACCGACTATATCCAGGTCGTCTGCGGCTATCGCTCGCCGTCGACCAATTCGATGCTGCGCAGCCGCAGCCGCGGTGTCGCCAAGGAAAGCCAGCATATGCTGGGCAAGGCGATGGACTTCTACATTCCGGGTGTGCCGCTGAAAAAGCTGCGCAACATCGGCCTGAAGATGCAGGGCGGCGGCGTCGGCTACTATCCGTCGTCGGGTTCGCCCTTCGTCCACATGGACGTCGGCAATGTGCGGCATTGGCCAGGCATCAGCCGCCAGGAACTGGTCAGCCTGTTCCCCAATGGCAAGACGCTGCATGTGCCGAGCGACGGCAGGCCGTTGCCGGGTTATGACCAGGCGCTCGCCTCCTACAAGGCGCGCAAGGGCGCCGGTTCTCCTGCCATCATGATGGCCAGCGCAGGCGGCAGCACCAAGAAATCCGGTGGCTTCCTGTCCGCGTTCTTTGGCGGTGGCGGTGAAGACGAAGCCGACGACAGCGCCGATGTCGCTACCGCCGCGCCGCCGCCGAGAAGCGTGAAGCCGGTGCTGGCTGCCTCGAGCAACAACAACAGCAATCTGCCTGGCATCGCGATCGTGTCGCCGCAGAACGCCAAGCGCGCCAACATTCCGCAGCTTGCCGACGACAGCGCTGACGATTCGGAGCCGCAGGACACGCCGGAGACGATCATCGCCGCGCTGCCCGCCAAGGAAGTGCCGCTGCCCGCTTTCGCACCGCGGCCGAAGGCCGATGTCGGCGCGCAACAACCTGAGACCGTGCCGTTCGGCGTGGCCGATGCCACCACCGAACAGACGGTGGCGACGGCGCAGGCGCCGGCCAATGTGCCGTTCGGCACGGCCGATGCGAGCAATGCCGACCAGGGGGCCGATCAAGCTGCCGCTCCGGCGCAGGTCGCGGTCAACGTCCCGTTGCCGACCTGGCGTCCCGACCGCTCTTCGCCGCCGGCTGAGCTTGCGCCGCAGGACAAGGGCGTTCTGCTGGCGCTGGCCGATACGGCTGCCCACAAGCAGACCGCAACCGACGCGTTCTCGGTGCTGCCGTCGCAGCGTCCGGACGAGGTCAAGGCGGTTCTCGAACAGGCCAGCGCCGCCGATACAGCCGGTGCTACCGACGACTATCAGGTTGCGTCGCTCGAGCCTCGCTCGGCGTTCAACGATCCGTCAGGTGTCGATGCCGCATCGCCGCGCGGTGCTATTGCTGCCCGTCCCGCCGGTACCGATCCAGCCTCGGTGATCGGCGCCGGCGTCAAGACGACACGCAAGGAAGCAAGGGCTTCGGCTCGCGACCTGAAGCCAGGACCGAAGGCAGTGGTGGTGGCGGCCGAACCGCAGGCGGCGCGCTGGGCGCTGAGCAGCGGCGACAACATCGCCACCGTTTCCAGCCCGACGACTGCGCCGCGCTATGCCTACAACATCGTGCATACGCCGCCGAGCGAGGTCTACACCGCAGGCTTCCAGGCGGACAACCAGATGGCCGATGCCAACCGCTTCACCGGCAATGCCGTAAAATTCCTTTCGGTCGCCCGCTTCCAGACGAAGTAGGGCGTGACCCGGTCAATATCGAAATCGAAGCCGCGCTGGGCAAGCCGTGCGGCTTTTGCTTCTAGCGAGATATCGAGCACTGGCTTCCATCGCCACAGAATGCTAACCACCAAACTGCATTCCCGCTTCGTCTAATGGTAGGACAGCGCCCTTTGAAGGCGTGAATCGTGGTTCGAGCCCATGAGCGGGAACCAAAATCTCAACGCGCAGCAAACCCGGTCGGCGCAGCTGGCGGGTTTTTGTGCCGAGTGCAATTCCGGGAACACTGTGATTTTCCCGGGAAAGCGCGGAGCGCTTCCCTTGGGAATTGCGCAAAGACAAAGTAGCGGAGGTTATTTTCCGAGCTTGCTCGCGGTCTGTGCGAGCGCCTCGATCTCATCCCACTTGCCGGCCTTGACCAACTCGTCCGGCGCCACCCACGAGCCGCCGACGCAGATAACGTTGGACAGGCTGAGATAGTCGGCCGCGTTCTTGGCCGAGATGCCGCCGGTCGGGCAGAATTTCACGTCGGCCAGCGGCGAGGCAAAGGCCTTCAGCGAGGCGATGCCGCCGGATTGTTCGGCCGGGAAGAATTTCAGGAACCGCAGGCCGGCCTCGCGGGCAGCCATGATCTCGCCGGGCGTGATGGCGCCGGGCAGCAAGGGAACGTCGCTGTCCTTGGCCGCCGCCAGCAACTCTCGCGTGATGCCGGGGCTGACGATGAATTTCGAGGCAGCGGCCGCTGCCTCGTCGAACTGCTTGGCATCGAGAATTGTGCCGGCGCCGACAATGGCGCCCTCGACCTCACCGGCGACGCGGCGGATCGCTTCCAGCGCATCGGCGGTTCTCAACGTGATCTCGATTGCCGGCAGGCCGCCGGCGGCCAGCGCCCGGGCGAGCGGGACGGCGTCCGCGACATTGGCGATCTTCAGCACCGGAATGACCGGCTGGCCATTGAGCAGCGACAGGAGCGTTTCGGTCTTGCTGAGCATTGGCTTGTCTCTCCCTAGGTGATTTCAACCGATTAGCAGAAGGCCGATTCCGAGTCCACGAAACCCGGCCTGCCGCGATGTCACATGTCGGCCAACGAGCCTGCGGGCGAATACCGACGAAGTGTCTTTAGCTCTGCCTTGAATCCGCTTTGACCACGGTTTAGTGGCTTGGCGATGACCAACCGTGAACCCGTGCGCGTTGCCGCGCTCTACAAATTTGCGAGGCTGGGCGACTTCGAGGCGCTGCGGGTCTTGCGCACGCCGCTTGCCGCCTTCTGCTGCGGGCGCGGCATCAAGGGCACGCTGCTTCTGGCGCAGGAGGGCATTAACGGCACGGTCGCCGGCAGCGAAACCGACATAGCCGACCTGATCGCTTATCTCGAGGCCATCGAGGGTCTTGCCGATCTCGAGGTCAAATACAGCACTGCCGCCGAAATGCCGTTCCATCGCATGAAGGTGCGGCTGAAGCGCGAGATCGTCACCATGGGCGTCGAAGACCTCGACCCGGCGACGGGTGCGGGGACCTATGTCGCGCCGGCCGACTGGAACGCGCTGATCTCGGACCCCGGCACCATCGTCATCGACACACGCAACGCGTACGAAGTGTCGATCGGCACGTTCGAGGGCGCGGTGGACCCGCGCACGTCGAGCTTTCGCGAATTCCCGGCCTGGGTGGAAAAACACCGCGACCAACTCGACGGCCGCAAGGTTGCGATGTTCTGCACCGGCGGCATCCGCTGCGAAAAGGCGACGGCCTATGTGAAGTCGCTCGGCTTCGAGGATGTGTTCCATCTCAAGGGCGGCATCCTCAGATATCTCGAAGAGGTGCCGGCCGAAGACAGCCTGTGGCAGGGCGAGTGTTTCGTCTTCGACGAGCGGGTCTCGGTGTCGCATGGGTTGACCGAAGGCGAGGCCGAACTCTGCCGCGCCTGCCGGCATCCGCTGACGCCGGAGAACCGGCTGTCGCCGCATTTTTCCACCGGCGTGTCATGCCCGCATTGCTACGAGGCACGCTCGGATGAGGATCGCACCCGCTATGCCGAGCGCCAGCGCCAGGTCGAACTTGCGCAGGCGCAGGGCAGGGGACATATCGGCAGTTAAGTGCCGCCGACGCCCTGACTGGATCACCACACGACAGAATAGCGGTCGATCACCCACAGCCATGTGCCGTCGGCCTGCCGGCGCGCGACCTCTGAGGTTATCGAGCCGTCGGCAAGCCTGGTCGACGTCAACGCGAGTTCGCCGTTAATGGCCGCCGGGCGCTGCTCGCCGCGCTGGAATTTTCGCCAGCTCGCGGCAAAGGCTTCGAACAAAGCGCGGATCGCCTCATGGCCACGCGTCAATTCGGCTGCTCCGGTGTCGATGACGGCATCGGGTTCGAACAGCGCTACCATGCCCTCAATGTCTCCCGCCAATTGCCGATCAATTAGCAGGCGCTCCAGATCCTGGGGATCTCGTGCTTGGTCGCGGTCTGGCTGATCGGTCACGGCAAAACTCCTCCCTCGCCGACGTTGCGGCGACACTAACCGAAGCCGAGGCGGGTTTCGACACATCGAATTTGATTTGCGGCATTGCCGGCGCCGATAGCAAAGCGCCGGTCCGTCATTGTAATGTCAACAATCGGGACCTACGTCTGCAACGTCCAAAACCTGCCCGTCCACGTTGGCGCGGGCCCTTTTCTGGAGGCACCATGTTCGACCCCAAGAAGCTTCTCGACGATCTGCTCGGCTCGCAAGTTCCCGGCACAACCGGCACCGTTCGCGACAAGGCCGGGCAGGCTGTGCAGATGGCCAAGGACAATCCGCTGGCCGCCGGTGCGCTGGCCGCGGTGCTGCTTGGAACCGGCACGGGACGGCAGGTCACCGGCACGGCCGTGAAGCTCGGCGGACTGGCTGCGATCGGCGGTCTCGCCTACAAGGCCTACCAGAATTACAAGGCCGGCAATGCACCCGAGCAGGCGCCGGCGGCCGGCCAGCCGGAATTGCTGCCGCCGCCCGCCGACACCGGCTTTCATCCTTCACAGGCGCCACAGGGGGAGGACGAGTTCACGCTGACCCTGGTGCGGGCGATGATCTCGGCGGCCAAGGCCGATGGCCATGTCGATGACGCGGAACGCCAAAAGATCGCCGGCAAGCTCAGTCTGGCCGGCATCGGCACGGAAGCGGAAAAGTTTCTGATGGCCGAGCTGGACAGCCCGCTCGACCTCGATACGCTGGTCGCAGGCGCCAAGACCGATGAGCAGAGGCTCGAGCTCTACACGGCGTCCCGACTGACGATCGACCCCGATACGCGCGCCGAACGCGGCTATCTCGACCTGCTCGCCGGCCGGCTCGGCCTGCCGGATGCGCTCGTCGATCATGTCGAGGCGACGGTGTCGGCGGCCAAGGTGCCGGTTCCGTCAGGCACGGCGCCGAACCCGCGCTGGTAGACAACGCAGCCGCGCGCCTGGGGCAGGGCGCCGAGGCCGGAAAAAATGCGTTAACGTCTCGTTTACCGAGGAAGCGCATGATTTTAGTCAGTCGGATCGGCTTTTCCTCCTCCCAAGCCCGGTTCAGATCAGGGGGCGGTCGCCAATGACCGCCCTTTTTGTCGGACCGATCACATAAAGCGCGTGGCGCTTCATGTTTTTGTCCTGATGCATGTCGTTCTCTCAGAACCGGGGCCACTTTTGAGCGACATACATTAGTGTCCGGCTTGCCATGATCGCCCTCATTTGCGATGGGTCGGTGCATTCGGATGCACCCCGATCTGTGCCGGGGATGCGCGGCGCGCAGGAGCAAAATCATGACAGTCCTCACAGAGAAAACCGCCATTGTTACCGGCGCCGGCACCGGCATCGGCAAGAGCGTCGCCACGGCGCTGCTCAAGGCGGGCTGGAACACGGTGTTTTGCGGCCGCCGCAAAGCGGTGCTCGATGCCGCCATTACCGAGGCCGGGAAAACGGACGCCAAGGCGCTGGCGGTTGCCTGCGACATCAGCAAGGCCGGCGAAGTCGATGACCTGTTCGAGACGGTGGCCGCAGCCTTCGGCCGCGTCGACCTGCTCTTCAACAATGCCGGCATGAGCTACAAGTCGACGCCGATCGACGAGATCCCGGTCGAGGTCTGGAACGATATTGTCGGCGTCAATCTCACCGGATCGTTCCTATGCGCCCGCGCCGCCTTCGGCGTCATGCGCAAGCAAAAGCCAATGGGCGGCCGCATCATCAACAATGGCTCTGTGTCGGCCTATGCGCCACGGCCGGGCTCGGTGCCCTACACCGCGACCAAGCACGCCATATCGGGGCTGACCAAGACGCTGGCGCTCGACGGCCGGCCCCATGACATCGCCTGCGGCCAGATCGACATAGGCAACGCGCTGACCGATATGGCGCACGCAATGACGGTCGGCGTGCCGCAGGCCAATGGCACCATCGCCGCCGAAGCGGTGATGGACGTCCAGCGCGTCGCCGACGCCGTCGTCCACATGGCCAGCCTGCCGCTCGATGCCAATGTGCTGTTCATGACGGTGATGGCGACCAAGATGCCGTTCGTGGGGCGTGGGTGAAGAGCCGAAGGCCTACCTCTTCAAAAACGACTCGATCCGCTCCAGCGCGCGCAAGATGTTCTCTTCGGAATTGGCGTAGGAGAGCCTGATGTAGCCTTCGCCGAGAATGCCGAAATCGGGGCCGCCGATCAGCGCCACGCCGGCCTCCTCGAGCAGTGCCGAGGCGAGCTTCTTGGCCTTCCAGCCGGTCTTCGAAACATTCGGGAAGGCATAGAATGCGCCCTTGGGCGTGATGCAGGAGACGCCGGGCAGCGCGTTCAGCCCCTCGACCACGATCTTCCTGCGGTTGTCGAAGGCGCGCATCATCTTGTCGACATCGTCCTGGGGGCCGTCGATGGCGGAGATGCCGGCGAACTGGCTCGGCGCGTTGACGCAGGACCAGCAATTGACCGCCAGCTTGCGCACCTTGTCGTAGAGATGCGCGCCCTTGTCGCCATTCGGCCAGATCGACCAGCCCATGCGCCAGCCGGTCATCGCCCATGTCTTCGACCAGCCGTTGAGCGCGATCAGCCGGTCGCGAATTTCCGGAAAATTGAGCAGCGAAAAATGCGTCTCGCCGTCATAGGTCATGACGTCGTAGATTTCGTCGGAGAGGATAGCGACCTGCGGATGCGCTTGCAGTCCCTTCACCAGCTTCTCGATCTCGGCGCGCGGCGTGACGCCGCCGGTCGGGTTGGCCGGTGAGTTGAGGATCAGGAGCCTCGTCTTCGACGTGATCAGCGCCAGCGTCTCTTCTGCCGAGAAGGCAAAGCCGTTCTCCTCGCGGATCGGCACCGGAATGGGCGCGGCGCCGGTGAACTCGATCATCGAGCGGTAGATCGGAAAGCCTGGGTCTGGATAGAGGATCTCGGCGCCGGGTTCGCCGAACATCAAGATGGCCGCGAACATGGTCGGCTTGCCGCCGGGCAGGATCATCACATTTTCCGGCGAGACCTCGACGCCGGTGGTGGCCAGCGTGCGCCGCACCACCGCTTCGCGCGTCGCCAGCAGGCCGTTGGCCGGGGTGTAGCCATGGTGACCGTCGCGCAGCGCCTTGATCGCTGCGTCGACAATGTGCTGCGGCGTTTTGAAGTCGGGCTGGCCGATGCCGAGATTGACGATGTCGCGGCCCTGTTGAGCCAGTGCAGTGGCGCGCGCCAGCACGGCAAAGGCGTTTTCCTCGCCGAGGCGGTCGAAGGCCGAAATCGTGTGGAGCATTTTTCCCGTCCGTGTGGTTCTTGCTGTTAGGTCGCGTTTTTGTGAGCGTCTGCTCACAAAAGTCAAACGGATTGGAGTTTTGCGTGTCGGAAAATCTCAAAGATTGGCAAGCGCGTCCGCGGCCCGAGCGCAAGCCCATTGACGGCCGCTATGTCCGGCTCGAACCGCTGAGCGCCGAAAAGCACGGCGATGGGTTGTACGAGGCGTCGTCCGTGCCCGACATCGATGGACGCTTTGCCTGGCTGCCCGACTACCCGCCGCAAACCCGCGCCGATTTCCAGCCATGGCTGGATAAGGTCGAGGCGAGCGAGGATCCGCTGTTCTTCACCGTCATCGACAAGGCCAGCGGCAAGGTCGCCGGGCGACAGACGCTGATGCGCATCGATCCCACCTATGGCGTCATCGAGATCGGCAACATCTATTGGGGGCCGCTGATCTCGCGCAAGCCGGCAGCGACCGAGGCGCAGTTCCTGTTCATGAAGTATATTTTCGACGGGCTCGGCTATCGCCGCTACGAGTGGAAATGCAACAACCGCAACGAGCCGTCAAAGCGCGCGGCGGAACGGTTCGGCTTCAAGTTCGAGGGCATTTTCCGCCAGCATCTTGTGGTCAAGGGTGAAAACCGCGATACCGCATGGTACTCGATCATCGACAAGGAATGGCCGGCGCTGCGCAAAGCCTATGAGGCATGGCTCGATCCCGCCAATTTCGATGGCGAAGGCCGGCAGAAGCGGCGGCTCGAGGATTTCCGCGCCGAGTTCGGCGCGTAACAGGAGTTTTTTCCGATGGCGCACAGCCATGATCATGGTTCGCATGCTGGGCATGGCGCCGGCCACGTGCATGGCTCGACCGACAAGAAGCGTGTGCTGATCGCAGCCTGCCTGACCGCCGGCTTCATGGTGGCCGAAGTGCTTGGCGGCCTTTTGACGGGATCACTGGCGCTGCTGGCCGACGCCGGCCACATGCTCGCCGACTCGATCGCGCTTGGCCTTGCTTGGTACGCCTTCCATCTTGGCGGAAGGCCGGCGACAGTGCGCCTGACCTATGGCTTCGGCCGGGTCAAGACGCTGGTCGCCTACACCAACGGCATCGCCATCTTCGCCATTGCGTTGTGGATCGTCTACGAAGCCTGGGGCCGGCTGATGACGCCGGCGCCGGTGCTGGGCGGGCCGATGCTGGTGGTGGCGATCGCCGGCCTTCTGGTAAACTTCGCCTCGTTCTTCGTGCTGCATGGCGGCGACCGCGACAGCCTCAACATGCGCGGCGCCATCCTGCATGTGCTGGGCGACCTGCTCGGCTCGGCGGCGGCGATCGTGGCGGCGCTGGTCATCCTGGCGACCGGCTGGACGCCGATCGACCCGATTCTGTCGGTGCTGGTCTCCCTGCTGATCCTGTCCACCGCGTGGTCGCTGATGCGCGAAGCCGCCCACGTCCTGCTCGAAGGCGTACCGGCAAGCCTCGACCGCGACCTCATCGCCAAGGACATTGCCGGCACCGTCAACGGCGTGCGCGAAGTGCATCACATGCATGTCTGGTCGCTCGACGGGTCCAGCAACATGGCGACGCTGCATGCCTGCCTCAACGATGGCGTCGATCCGCACCAGGCGGTCAGCGCCATCAAGAAGCGGCTCGCCGCCGAACACGGCATCAGCCACGCCACGGTTGAACCGGAATTCGGCCAGTGCGCCGACAGCCGTGACGAGCACGATCATGACCACGACCATGGTGCGCCACCGCATCACGGCCATTATCACTGACAGGGAATTTCATGGCATTGGCATCCGAGTTGACGAGTTCCCGCTGTGGTGGGACGGCATGATGGACCGCGACACGCGAAACGCGCTGATTGCCGCAGCCTGGATCATGCTGCTGTTCGGCATCGCGGCGTTCTATTTGCCGACCGTGATGCTGGCCGTCGGCAATGTCTCGACCGTACTTGCCGGCATCGTCGGCATCGCCTTCGTGCTGGCATTTTTTCTGGTGTTCTGGTTGCGGGGCCGCAACCAGAACAAGGGCAAATAAGAGGCTTTCGAAATGCGCATCCTGATTACTGGCGCCGCCGGCATGGTCGGCCGCAAACTTGTCGACCGGCTGGCCAAGGACGGCACGCTCAACGGCCGCAAGATCACCGGGCTCGACCTGCACGACATCGTGCCGCCGCAGGCGCCGGCGATGGATGGCGTCAGCATCGCCACGCATACGGGCGACCTTGCCGACGCCGGTGCTGCCGAGAGCCTGGTGGCGTCACGCCCCGACGTCATGTTCCATCTCGCCGGCATCGTGTCGGGCGAGGCGGAGGCGAATTTCGATCTCGGCTACCGCGTCAACCTCGACGGCACACGGGCGCTGTTCGACGCCGTGCGGCTGGCAGACTTTGCGCCGCGCCTCGTCTTCACCTCGTCGATCGCGGTGTTCGGCGCGCCGTTCCCCGATGTCATCCCGGACGACTTTCATCCGACGCCGCTGACCTCCTACGGCACGCAGAAGCAGATGAGCGAAGCGCTGCTGGCCGACTATTCCAGGCGCGGCTTCTTCGACGGCATCGGCATAAGGCTGCCGACCATCTGCGTGCGGCCCGGCAAGCCGAACAAGGCGGCGTCAGGTTTCTTCTCCGGCATCATCCGCGAGCCGCTGAGCGGCCACGAGGCGATCCTGCCGGTGCCGCGCTCGGTGCTGCACACCCATGCCAGCCCGCGCTCTGCGGTCGGTTTCCTGATCCATGCCGCCGGGCTCGACGGTGCCGCTGTCGGGCCGCGCCGCAACCTCACCATGCCCGGCGTTGCCGTCACCGTCGGCGAGCAGATCGAGGCGCTGGAGCGCACTGCAGGCGCCGAGGTGGCGAGCCTGATCCGCGAGGAGCTCGACGAAACGATCTGGGCGATCGTCAAGGGTTGGCCGACGCGCTTCGAGGCGCGCCGTGCAAGGGACCTCGGCTTCAGCGCCGAAAACAGTTTCGATGAAATCATCCGCGCTCATATCGAGGATGAGCTGGGCGGAATGATCGCGGGTCAGGCCTGACCCGCCGAGGTCACACAGCTCCGGACAGGCTCGCCGACAACAGCAACAGCCCGAACAGGAAGACGAAGGCGGCGCCGCCGATTTCGACGACTGTGTGGATGCGGTTGCCCATGCGGCCGTCGCCGGCGAAATAGACCGCCCAGTTCTTGGCGGTGACTGCGATCGTTGCCAGCGCCGAGACTGTGATGGCGGTTCCAATCGACATCGCCAGCACCGACAGCAGGCCGCCGAGCCACAGGCCGTTGAGCAAAGCGAAGCTCAGCACAATCAGCGCGCCGGAGCAGGGGCGGATGCCGACGGCGGCTACAGCCGACCAGGCCGTGCGCCAGTCGAAGCGGTCGCCCGACAGCAGCGCCGGATCGGGCGCATGTGAGTGGCCGCACGTATCACACATCTCGCCGGCTGGGTGATCGTGAGCGGCGTGATCGTGATGAGCGTGGTCGTGATGGGAATGATCGTGTGTGTCGTGGTCGTGCGCAGCGTGATCGTGATGATCATGCGAATGGTCGTGATGCACATGCAAGGCATGCGAATGCGCATGCGCCGCGTGGCTGTGAGCGGCATGCGAATGGCCGCCATGGGAATGACCGGCGTGGGCTGCCGACAGGCTGTAGGCGGGCGCCTTGCCGAACCAGCGCAGGACCGTAGGCCCGAGCTTGCGCCACAGCAGCCAGGCGCCGAACAAAGTGACGAAGACATAGCTCATGATCTCCATGAACCAGGCTGCGTCGGTCATCGAGATGGCGGTGCCGCGCAGGACGAAATAGGCAAGCAGCATCACCAGGATCGCGGTCAGGCCCTGCAGCAGCGCCGAGACGAAGGACAGCAGGATACCGCGCCTGAGCGCCACTTCATTGGCCACCATGTAGGACGAGATCACCGCCTTGCCGTGGCCGGGGCCGGCGGCGTGGAAAATGCCGTAGGCGAAGGACAGGCCGATCAGCAGCCACATCTTGCTGCCGTCCTCGCGCATCGCCTTCATCGCGGTGGCCAGTGCGCGGTAGAATTCCTGCTGGCGCAGATTGATCCACATCAGGATGTGGGCGAACGGGCCGGTGGTGGGCGCCATGCCGTCATTGACACCGATGCCGAGTGAACTCTGGGCATGGGCCTGCCCGAGAAAGTGCGTCATCAGCAGGGCAGCGACCACGAGGCCGAATGCCAAACGCAGGGACGGTTTCATCACCGGATCTATCCTTCTGGCGGGCAATTCAGTTCGAGCTTGGTGGCGAAGATCTTGCTCATGTCGGTGCCTGTCGGGTCGTTGAAGAACGCGTCCGTCAGGGTCTTCTGGTTTTCCTTGATCGCCTCGTCTGGATCAGGCCGGATGACGCTCTTGGTGCAGTTCGAGGGCAGGCCTTCCACCGTGATGTTGCTATCCTCGGTGAAGTCGATCGCTGTGTAGAAGGTTGGATCGTAGACGCCGAAATCGATCCTGCCGGCGAGCTTGATCGGCACCTTGGGTTCGGATTCGAACAGGATGATCAACTGGTCGTTGTCGAAATTGGCCATCAGATGCGGTGGCGGCGTCATAGGCACGTCCTTGCCGTCGACGGTGACGAGCTGGAAATAGTTGAATTCGGCCAGCGAGGCATGAACTGTGTCGGCGACATCCTTCAGCTCCTTGTCGTCAAGCTTCAGGTCGGAGTTCTTGTCGAACTCCATCATCACCGTACTCGAAAACAGATCATCGAAACGCCAGAGGTGACGCAGCGCTTTCACACTTTGGTGATCCGGCGAGAGGATCACGTCGAGGCGGGCCTCGGCGAATACATGAGGATGCGCGCCAGCCGCTCCGACGGAGGCAAAAGTCGTCGCCAGGGCCGAAGCCAGCATGATTGCGTGCCGTTTCAGATGCATTCTCGGTCGCTGTTCCATCGGCCTCGGAGAGATTTCGAGAGGTTACCAGAAACGGGGCGAAATTGGGACCGCGGCACGGCAGGACCGGCTCAAGCGCTCTCGCGGTTCTTGAACCATTGCACCAGGAAATCGACGAAGACACGGACCTTGGCCGGAAGATAGCGACGGTGCGGGTAGACGGCGAAAATGCCGCTGCCCGACTGGATGCGGTCGTCGAGCAAGGACACCAGCAGCCCGGATGCGAGGTCGGGTGCGGCGATGAAATCCGGCAGGATGGTGAAGCCCAGACCCGACACGGCGGCGGCTCGCGCGGCCATCGGGCTGTTGACCTCGATCGGACCCGATACGTTGACACTGACTGGCTCCTCGCCATCGCCCCTGAAGCGCCAGTTGGCGAGCGAGCGGCCATTGGTGTCGACGATGCAGGGCAAGTTGGCGAGATCCTGCGGGCGCGTCGGCTTGCCGTGCTTGGCGATCAGCTCCGGCGAGGCGCAAAGCTTGATCGAAAACGGCCCCAGGCGGCGGGCGATCAGCGATGAGTTCTCCAGGCGCGAGATGCGCACGGCAAGATCGAAACCTTCCTCGACCAGATCGACAAAACGGTCGTCGAGATGGATGTCGAGCACGATGTCGGGATGCTGCTTGGCGAAGTCGATCAGCGACTGGCCGATCGGTGCATCGGCAAAGGTGCGCGCCGCCGACAGCTTGATCCTGCCGCGCACGTCACCGGAGGATTCGCGCACGGCGTCGGCCAGGCTGTCGACCTCGCGCACGATTTCCGAAGCGCGGCTGTAATAGGTATGGCCGGCCTCGGTCAACGAGAACTGCCGCGTGGTGCGGTTGAGCAGCAGCGCGCCGAGTTCGTCCTCGAGTTCGCGCACATATTTCGACAGCAGCGCCTTGGAGCGACCGATCTTGCGCGCGGCCGCCGAAAAGCCTTCGGCCTCGACGACGTCGATGAAGGCGCGCATGCGGGTCAGTGTATCCATCATCAAGCCTTTCGTGGCGCATCGAGAATTCGCCGGCCGAGCCGTATCAGGGCAATGTCGCTGCCGGGAGGACCGAGCAGCGAGAGGCCGAAAGGGGCGCCGTCAACCGAGCCCAGCGGCAGGGTGATTTGCGGAAAGCCTGAAAGACCCGAAAGGCACAAAAGATGCAAGGCCCTTTCGCGGTAGGCCTGGAGCTGCTGCGGCTCGCTTTTGACCAGAGGTGCGGGGCCTGGAACGGTAGGCAGGACAAGAAACCCGTCCTGGCCGAGCAGCGCGGCTAGCTCGGAGCGGAACGTCAAGCGGCGCACCGCCTCGGCCCGCGCGGTCTTTTCGTCGATTGTCCGGCCGAAACCAAAGCGCTCCTCGACGCCCGGCCCGAGATCGCGCTCGCCCGAAATGATCCAGGCGCCATGCTGCTGCCAGGCCTCGGCGGCCTGGAGGCGGCGAAAGCACCAGTAGAGCTCGTCGGGGAAGGAGGCGAAGCTGTACTCTACCGGCGCCGGCTCACCGACAAGACTGGCGGCCAGCGCTCTCATCCTGGCATATTCGGCTGCCTCGGCGGGGCCGGCCACGAAAGCGTCCAGCCAGCGGATCGAAAGCGGCCGGTTGAGCGGATGCTGATGCGGGTCGCGGCCAAGCAACAGCTTGCCGATCGTCTCATAGGTCTCGATGTCGTCGGCGAACCAGCCGAATGTGTCGAAGCTCGGCGCCAGCTTCATCGTGCCTTCGAGCGAAATGCGGCCATGCGTGGTGCGCAGCCCGATCAACCCGCAAAAGCTCGCCGGGGCGCGGATCGAGCCGCCGGTGTCGGAGCCGGTGGCGATATCGGCAAGCTTGCCGGCCACCGCCGCCGCCGATCCGGAGGACGAGCCGCCGGTGACGCGATCGGGAGCGGCCGGGTTCACCGGAAACGGAAAATGCGCGTTCTGGCCCATCAGCGAGAAAGCGAACTCGTCGGTCTGCGTCTTGCCGATGAAGCGCGCGCCGGCGTCGAGAATCATCTGCACGGCCGGTGCCGTGCTGGACGCGGCATGCGCCTCGTCGAACTTCACCGGATTGCCGCAACCGGTGCGGTAGCCGGCGACGTCGCAAATGTCCTTTACCGCCAGCCTGAGCCCGGCCAGCGGCCCCAGTTCCGCATTGGCGACCGGCATGCGGCGCAGGTCAAGAAAGGCGTTGAGCGGGCCGTGCGTGCCTGGCATCGTTCGATATCCGTATACAGTAGGCCCAGCATTGTTCGATGCCGGAAATTTTACAACCTGGGATACGATTTTTATTGATTGTGAAATCTTTCGATCTTATATCGCGCTTGCCCAAAGTCGCACGTGCCTGTGGGTGTCCGCCGATCCTCGAATGGTGAGGGAAATCGGTAAGGTAACTGGAGCTAACCCCTCCAGTCGGTCTAGCGGCCAACCGCCAGCCCGAGGACACCTTGAAGCAACGACGGTGCGGGCCTTTCTGGTGTTCTGCCGGTCGTCCAAAGACCGGGGTTACTGAAGAGGCACACCTTCATTGCCGGCAGTGCGGACGGGTCTCCCATCCAAGCCAAGGCAGACAAAGCGAACCGAGGCCGGGCAAGGCCAAGGTTCACCGCCGCGAGATGGCGTTTCAAGGTTCCGGGGTCTCCACCGGCTGGTTCCATGGATTTCCGTCCCGCCTTTGTTTGACCGCGTGTTCGCGAGGCCGAAAGCCCCGCGTCCGCAGCCTTATTGCGCGCCGCAAGGCGTATATGGAGAGACCCCATGGCCACCCAGCGCATCCTTGACTTCCTCGCCACCCGACGTCCGTCCGGCCCCTGCCTCGTCGTCGACCTCGATGTCGTGCGCGACAATTTTCGCGCCTTCGAAAAGGCGCTGCCCGATTCCCGGATCTACTATGCGGTGAAAGCAAATCCGGCGCCGGAAATCCTGCGCCTGCTTGCTGCGATGGGCTCGTCCTTCGACACCGCTTCCGTTGCCGAGGTCGAGATGGCGATGGACGCCGGTGCGCCGGCGGACCGTATCTCCTTCGGCAACACTATCAAGAAGGAGCGTGACATTGCACGCGCCTACCAGCTCGGCATTCGGCTGTTTGCCGTCGACTGCGTCGAGGAAGTCGACAAGATCGCCCGCGTCGCTCCCGGCGCGCGCGTGTTTTGCCGCGTTTTGACCGATGGCGAAGGCGCCGAGTGGCCGCTGTCGCGCAAGTTCGGCTGCGTGCCGGCGATGGCCGTCGATGTGCTGCGCCACGCCAGGACGCTCGGCCTCGACGCCTATGGCGTGTCGTTCCATGTCGGCTCGCAGCAGACCGACCTGACGGCGTGGGACCGTGCGCTGGCCGACGCCAAGAAGGTGTTCGCCACGCTCGCCGACGAAGGCATCGTCCTCAAGATGGTCAATATGGGCGGCGGTTTCCCGACGCGCTATCTGCGTGACGTGCCGGCGGCCCAGGCCTATGGCCAGGCGATCTTCTCGGCGCTGCGCAAGCATTTCGGCAATGCGATCCCTGAGACCATCATCGAGCCGGGTCGCGGCATGGTCGGCAATGCCGGCGTCATCAAGTCGGAAGTCGTGCTGATCTCGAAGAAGGCCGAAAACGACAATGTGCGCTGGGTGTTCCTCGACATCGGCAAGTTCGGCGGTCTGGCCGAGACGATGGACGAGGCGATCCGCTATCCGATCGTCACCCGCCATGACGGTTCGGAGACCGCACCTTGCGTGCTCGCCGGCCCGACCTGCGATTCGGCCGACGTGATGTACGAGAAGACGCCGTATCCGCTGCCTCTGTCGCTGACCATCGGCGACGATGTGCTGATCGAAGGCACCGGCGCCTACACGACCACCTACTCGGCGGTCGCCTTCAACGGCTTCGAGCCTCTCCGATCCTACGTGATCTGACGGCTTCGGCCTTCAGATCACCTCAGGTGGACGTTTGCGTCCGCTCGGGTTCGCCTGTGGAACAAGCTCCGCTCGTGAAGGATCGCGGAAATGGACATTGTAAATTACATTGATGGTGCCGTGGGAATCTCCCCCCTTGACGGGGAGATGGCAGGCAGGCCAGAGGGGGTCGTCTCGCGTGAAGCGCCGGCATCCCTCGTCCACGACGCGGTGTCGCGTCAGGTCGTGCCGACCCCCTCTGTCGCCTTCGGCGACATCTCCCCCTCGAGGGGGGAGAGTGCCCGCGCCATTCCCATCGTCGCCGAAACTGCGGCAGACATTGCATTGCGTGAAGCGTTGCTCGATCGCGCTATGGGGCCGATGCGGCGCAAGAAATCGTCGGAGAAGCTGCGGCGTGGGCGCCGGCCTTCCGAAGGTCTCGCTTTTGTCGTGCGGGATGCCGCCGGCGCGGTTGCCGGCACGGTGCGGCTGTGGGACGTACGTCTGGGCGAGGGCGGCCCGGGAGCACTTCTGCTCGGACCGCTCGCCGTCGATCCGGCGCTGAAGAACGCCGGCATCGGCTCGGCGCTGATGCGCCATGCTTTGGCCGAGGCCGCGCGTCTCGGCCATGCCGCGGTGCTGCTGGTCGGCGATGCGCCTTATTACGGTCGCTTCGGCTTTTCGGCGGAGAAGACTGGCGCGCTAGCCATGCCTGGTCCGTACGAGCGGCACCGCCTGCTCGCGCTGGAACTGATCGATGGTGCGCTCGACGGCGCGCATGGCACGCTGAAGGCTGCAGGTCGCAAGCTCAAGACACAGAGGCTCTCGCTGGCCGCCTGATTGGTCAAAAACAAACGCCGCCGGTCCTTTGCATTTCAGCGAGGGCGGCGTTTTGTTTTTGCGAAGGGCTCAGCCGATCAGCTGGCTGAGCGCCATGGCGACCGACATATCGCCTTCGACCTTTATCTTGCCGGACATGAACGCCATGGTCGGATTGAGGTCGCCGGCGATCAGCGAATCCAGATCGTCGAGCGACAGCTTGATGGTGCAGTCGGTCGGCGCATCGGTGTTTGAGACGGTCGCGCCATCGATGACGATGACGCCGTCGGTGCCGGTGTCGAACTTCACGGAATGTTCGAACCCGGCGCTCGCCACGCGCGACCTCATCTTCTCGGCAATGTCCTGAACGCTCATGACTGTTCTCCTGGTCTCGTTGCGTTTTGCCGCGCTTCAGTGACCGGCCTCCGCCGAAGTCGCTGTCTCGCGCGTACCGCGATCCTGGTCGCTTGGCGCATATAGCTTCGAGTTGACGTAAACGTCAACGCGCGATGCGTCATCTCGTTTCAGTCGGAAGGAATGCGGCAGAGAACATTCACCCTGCGACGAAGGTTAGTGTTCAGCAGCGGGCTTCGCCGCCTCGGCCTGGGCCGATTCCGCCGGGGCCGGTTCGGTCGGCGTGGCCGGATCCTTGCGGCGGCGCATGGCGTTGTCGCGGATTTCATCCTTGGTCAGGAAGTTGACCTGGTCGATCAGCACTTCATGCACCAGGTCGGCGCCGACGCGAGCGTTGACGGTGTCGCGTATGGCCTTGCGGAAGGCATCGAGATTGATGGTTTCCTTCTTGGTGAAGTCGATCTGCGGATTGGAGTAGAGATAGGAATAGACCTGATCGGTCATCAGCGCTTCGGCCGGGATCGACATCTTCTTTATCTCGGCCGGCTCGACCGTGTAGACGAGCTTGGTGAGGAAATAGCCGTCGATCTTGGAATCGCGGATCAGCGGCACCGAGATGATGTCGGTCTTGACGTAGTCGAGGCCACCCAGCATCGGTTTCGGCGTCTCGCCGACGCCGCGCTCACCGGCCGCCTGGAACGAATAGAACACCGCGCCAAGCGTGGCGGCGCAGATCCAGATCGCGGCGGCGATGAATTTGATCACCGGTTGTTCCCGCCTGTTGCCGAGATCATCAGCTCGCCCAACCGAATTCGCCGGCCGAGTATGTGCCGTCGGCTTCGGCGCGCTGAATGGCGTTCTTCAACAGCGTGGCGACTTCGTTGACCGCGTTGAGGTGGGCGAGGATTGCAGCCTCGTTTTTCGCGAGCTTCTGGCGCAGCCGCGCCAGACTGTCGCGATGCTGTTCCAGGAATTCGATCTCGTTGGCGCCCTTCATGGCGCGGGTCAGCTCATAGAGGTAGCGGCTCTTGCGGGCGTTGGAGGCCTTGAGGTCATAGCTGGTGTCGTTCTTCAAACCGGCCGTCTCTTCCTCGACCGCTTCCTCGATGCGGCCGATGATGGCGGCAATGTTGCCCGGCCGTGCAAACGGGATCGGCGCTTCGGACGTACGCGCCGGCAGGTTGGAAGAGTATTTTGAAAAATCGGCCATTGAAAATCCTGGTCTAGATCTTGATTTCGGTTTTGATGGTCGTCTCGTCGCCGGTCATCGACCGTGCGGCCTTGCGCTGCAATTCCTCGACCAGCGAGGTGGACAGCCGGGTCTGCTGGTCGATCTCGGTCTTGTGCGGCCCGGTTGACACCGGGCCGATCGGCACGGTGCGCTTGCCGTCCTTGTAGTGGTCGGCGAGCAGCGATTTGGCTATGCCGATCCCTCCGCGCTCGGCCATGACGTCGGCGACACGCTCGGCAAGCTGCGATTTCCACATGTCGCCGGCCAGCCCCTTGCCGTAGACGCCCTCTGTGTCCTTGGGCAGCATGTTCTGGATGAAGGTCTGCAAGACCATGGCCTCGAACTTCTTGAATTTTCCCGCGGGATCGGCGCCTGCCGCGGCCTTGTCGGCCGTGGCACGCGACAAGATCGAGCCGGTATCCACCGAAGCCGCCATGTCGACCAAAAAGGCGCCGCCAACGCCGTTGGCCCGCTTGGCCAGCGCGGCACGGGCAGCCTCGATATCCGTCGGGTCGACGGCTCGGGCAACATCGAGAACGATGTCGCTGGGTGGAGAAATCGCCAAGAAAGTCCGCCTCTTTGCCGGGTTTCCTGAGCGACCATGCCGCAACAAGCTTGTGGCAGGCTTGCCGGTTTGAAATCCTTCGCCGGATGCTGGGCCATTGCTATCAGCAGCGGCAAGTCCGGCTGGGTCGATGCGATCTGGTCGTTTGCGGTGGGCGCTGCCGGTGTCGCCATGGTCAGATCGTAGGTGGCGTAGGCGCAGAGGCCGAACACGGCGCCGTACACCCAATACAGCCCGCCGCACGGAACGAAACCGAACGCCGTCCGCAAGTGACGCGGCTCTAACTTCCGATTATTCCTGCCCGCGCCTCTGCGCGATCAGATCGAGCCGGTCGCGGTCGGAGCGTTCGCGTTCGTCCTGTCGGCGCACGTCCTTGTAGGCGCGCTCGACCATGTTGGTGCGCGCCGTCGCAGTGGCGATGAGCGTGATCTCCTGCCTGGCGCTTTCCAGGCTCGCTTCCTGCCGGACCAGCGCATTGGCGATGCGGCGATGGTAGAGGTCAGGGAACAGCACCGCCAGCGACTGATCGGCCTCGAAATGCTGGACAAGTTCCCTGGCTTCGGTCTCGGCGGTTGCGGCCGCCGCCAGGAAGGCCGCATGGCGCGTCTCGTGCAGGGCCTTCAGCTGCTCCTGCACCTTGACCAGTTTCTTCAGCCGTTCCATGCGCGTGCTCATCTCACCTCGCCAGCGTCAGGTCGACAAAGCCGTCGACGAACAGCGACAGCATGGTGCCGATGGCGAAGTAGAAGATGATCATGCCGCCGGCGATGACGAAAGGCAGCGAGATGAAGTAGACCGGGATCTGCGGCGTCAGCTTGTTGACGAAGCCGATCGTCAAATTGACCAGAATGGCATAGGCGATGAATGGGCTGCCGAGCCGGATGACCAGGAAGAAGGCGTCCGACACCGTGTCGGTGAGATCGACCAGGGCGGCCTGGGGATTGAAGAAGGCGTTGACCGGCGCCACCGTGTAGGAGGCGACCAGAGCGCGGATGATCTCGTGGTCGAAATCGAAGACGAAGAGCAGCAGCAACGCTGAAAACGAGATGATGGCGGCGAGGGCCGCCTGCGGCTCTGGCTCCTCGATCGCCGGGCCGCCGGTGCCACCATAGCCGATCAGCATGGCAATGGCCGAGCCCATGAAGCGCAGCGCTTCCATGTAAAGCCTGGTCATGGCGCCGATCAGCCCGCCGACCAAAAGTTCCGAAATGATCATCGGTGCCAGCACCTGCGGACGCGCATCGACGAAGGGAAAGATCTTGTCCCACAGGAAGGCGAGCAGGCCACCGGTGGCGGCGATCGACACGAACAGCCGGACCTGGACCGGCACGCGGGCGCTGGACAGGCCCGGCATCAGCATGAAGCAGGCGCCGATGCGACAGAAGGCGAGGAAGGCGGCGATGACGACGCCTTGCGACAGTATGTTCACGAGATCGTCCCGAGCACCTTGATCTCGACGCCCTTGGCGATTTCGACATGGGAGAGAACGGGAAGCGTCGTGAACAGGCGCTCGATGATCATGCGCACATAGGGGCGAGCATCGGGCGCGGTGACGAGGACAAAACGCTCGCCGGCCTCGAGATGCTTGCGGATCGCCTTGGTCGCGTCCTGGCCGAATTCCTCCAGCTGGCGCGGGTCGATGTCGAATTCGCGCACCTCGCCCTTGGCGTCGCGCTTGAGGCTCTGGTGGAAGGCGAGGTCCCAGCGGTTGCCGAGGCGCAGCACCTTGAGCATGCCGCCCTCGGAGAGATCGCCGCAGATCTGCTGGGCCATGCGGATGCGGACATGCTCGACGATCTGCTCGGTGCGGCGCACATGCGGCGCGATCTCGGCGATAGCCTCGATGATCAAATGCAGGTTGCGGATCGATACGCGTTCGGCCAGCAGCAATTTCAGCACCGCCTGCAGGCCGGGATAGGAGATGTGCGAGGTGCAGATCTCGTCGGCGAGCTTGCGGTATTCCGGATCCTGGCGCTCGAGCAGCGCCTTCATGTCCTTGTAGGACAGAAGCTGCGGCAGGTTGTTGCGGATCACCTCGGACAAATGGGTGAGCAGCACCGACATGTTGTCGGCAAAGGTATAGTTCTCGCGCTTCAGATCCTCGGCGAAGGTTTCGAGCACCGAGAAGGCGCGCATGCCGAAGGCCGGCTCGCGGATTTCCTCGCCGGGAACGTCGGGCAAATCCCGGTTGCCGAGCAGCACCATGATCTCGCCGACGCGCATCTGGTATTCGGCGACGACGGTGCCGTGGACCTTGATCTGATAGCTTTTCGGCGGGATGCCGAAATCGTCGGCGACGCGCACTTCCGGCACGACGAAGCCATATTGCGTGGCAAATTTCTTGCGCATCTTGGCCATGCGGAACACCAGTTCCTGATGCGACACCAGCAGCCGCGTCGACAGCTGTTTGCCGATCAGAAGCTCGATCTCGGCGGTGGTCAGCGAAGCCTTGACCGAGTTCTTCTCTTCCTCGACCTTGTTCGCCTTCTCCAGATCCTTGATCGCTTCGGCGGCGGCAGCCTCGCGGTTGGCGCGCATCGGGATGACGTAGCCAAGGCCGGCCATGCCGGCGGCTAGCGTGAAGAACGGGAAGAACGGCAGGCCGGGCATCAGGCCGAGCAGGACGAGCAGCGAGGCCGCGACATAGAGCGCGCGCGGATGCGCACCGAGCTGGCCGAACACCGCCTGGTTGGTCGAGCCGCGCGTGCCGCCCTTGGACACAAGCAGGCCGGCGGCGAGCGAAACGATAAGCGCTGGGATCTGGGTGACGAGGCCGTCGCCGACCGACAGTTTGATGAAGACATCGGCGGCTTCGCCCATGCCCATGCCGTGCCTGATGTAACCGATGGCGATGCCGCCGACGATGTTGATGGCGGTGATGATGAGGCCGGCAATGGCGTCGCCGCGGACGAATTTCGAGGCGCCGTCCATCGAGCCGAAGAAGGAGGATTCCTCTTCCAGCTCGCGGCGGCGCAGTTGCGCTGTCTTGTCGTCGATCATGCCGGCGGACAGGTCGGCGTCGATCGACATCTGCTTGCCGGGGATGGCGTCGAGGGTGAAGCGGGCGCCGACTTCGGCAATACGGGTGGCGCCCTTGGTGATGACGATGAAGTTGACCACAATCAGGATCATGAAGACGATCAGGCCGATGACGAAATCGCTGGCCATCACAAGTTTGGAGAAGCCGGCGATGACATAGCCGGCGGCGTGCGTGCCCTCATTGCCGTGCGACAGGATCATGCGCGTGGTGGCGATGTTGAGCGATAGCCGTAGCATGGTGGCGATCAGCAGCACGGTCGGGAAGGACGAGAAATCGAGCGGCCGCTGGATCCACAGCGCCACCATCAGGATCAGCACCGACAGTGCGATCGAGAAGGCGAGGCCGATGTCGATGAGGAAGGCCGGGATCGGCAGGAATAGCACGGCCAGGATGATGACGATGCCGATGGCGAAGAAGACATCGCGGCCGTTCTTGGCCACTGTTCCTGTCGCTAAGCTTTCGCTGACCGCCATGTCGTCCCCAATCACAAGCCTGCCGAGCACGCGACAGCCCTTCGAGCCTAACCGGTCAAGCTTGCGCGAGGGTGGGAGGACTGGTTACTTGCCGGGACGACAGAGGCCTTGAGGAGAGAGATCATGCTGGTGATCATCGGCACCATTCGCTTGCCGGCGGAACGGCTCGACGAGGCAAGGCCGGCCATGCGGCTCATGATACTGGGCAGCCGTGCGGAGCCCGGCTGCATCGAATACTCCTACGCACAGGACGTACTCGACGTCGGGCTCATCCATGTAACCGAGGTGTGGAGCGACAGGGCCGCGCTCGACGCGCATTTCCGCTCGCCTCACATCGCCGATTGGCGGGCGAGCTGGGCATCGCTCGGCATAGGCGAGCGCAACCTCATGCTCTATGAGGCCGGCGAGCCGAAGCCGACCTGAGGACCGGGCACAGTCAAGAAGGCGTTGGCCCAAGAAAGTCTAGCAGGCGTTGACCTGTCTGCAGGACCATCCGCCGCCATCGGTATCGTGGCAGTCTTCATAGCTGCCGTAGCAGGTGTTCGTCGAATTGCGATACCAAGGGTAGCCGCGAGGACAGCAAACATCTTGTTGTGCAGTCTGGATAAATTCCTTTGCCGGCCGGCTTTGGTTTTCCGGATTGCCTCCCGCCAAAAGAGACATCGGGTGTGACACAACAGACCTAACCGGCATATCCATGCTTGAATTGCTCACCGCAGACGAGCTCAAAAAAATCCTGCCAACAGCTAATGAAAAAAATCCCCGCGCACTCATCTTCTCCTCCTTGAGGGAAATAGAGACGGGCAAAAATAACACAGCTGCGTCGATTGCGTAAGCGATCGCTCATATACCTCGACAGGCTAACAGGGGATTGAAGCGGGGCGGCAAGCTGACTGCGCCTCAGCGCCGGAATGGCGGCACAAGCAGCCGGCATTATGTCGGCGTGCTGATCGTCGCCGAACTGCACAGCGATCCGTCCGATGGTGAGACGCCGGTGCTGGCGCCGGCCAAATTCCGGCATGCGGTGCTGGTGCCGACCATGAACGTCCGGTCCACCGCCGAAACCATCCAGCGCGCCATCGCGGAGGAACTGGAGGTGGTCGAGAATTTCGACAACCGAGCCGTTGTCGGGCTTTTGACCGAGGGCCATCTGATGCGGCGCTACGCCGAGGAACTCGACAAGGCGCGGCGCGACCTGTCGGGCGAAGACTAGGCCTCGGCCGGCATCTTAAATGTCCCTACTCGGCGCTTGCCACGTGTACAGTGTCACTGTACAAATTGTTCAGTGGGAGAAAAAGACGGGATGAGCACCGACCAGGCTCCGGTCAAGAATGGCGTCGCCTCGACGGCGACGCATGCCCATCAGATGCTGGGCCAGCGGCTGAAGAGCCTGCGTCTCGGCCGGCGGCTTTCGCTGCGCGAACTCGCCGAGCTGACCGGGACCAGCGCCAGCTTCATCAGCCAGCTCGAGCGCGGCCTGACCGGCGCCAGCACCGCCTCGCTCAACCAGATGGCCTCGGCGCTGGGTGTAAGCGTGGCGATGCTGTTCGAGGATAGTGCCGCCGGGCAGCGCGGGGTCTTGCTGCGCAGCGAGCGGCCGAGCCTGCCGCCCAGCGACGGCTGCCGCAAGATGCTGCTCTCGCGTCCCCCTTTAAGCGACATGGAAGTCTATGTCGGCGAGTTCGAAATCGGCGGCTCGACCGGCCCAGCGCTCTACACCCATGGCGACGCGCACGAGATGCTCGTCGTGCTGCGCGGCATCGTCGAGGTTTCGCTCGGCGATGTCAGGCATGTGCTGGAAGAGGGCGACAGCATCGAATACGCGACATCGACAGCACATCGCTCAGAGAACATCGGCAGTGGCCGAGCCGAGGTGATGTGGATCATTGCGCCACCGACTTCGGTGCGCGCCGAACTCGATCAATATAGTGCCTGGAAACCGCTCGCAGCCAGGTAGGTTCAATCCATGCGGGTCAAATGGGAGAACAATAATCATGCTGAAAACAAGACATCTTGGCCTTGGCGCCGTGCTGGCGCTCGGCGTTCTGGCAACCGCAGCGTTCGCGCAGGAAAAGCCTGTCGCGGGTGAGGTCAAGGAAGGCTCGCTCAAGGGCAAGACGCTGACGCTCGTCTCCTATGGCGGCATCTACCAGGACGGCCAGGCCGCCGCGCTGAAAGAGTTCGTCGAGAAATCCGGCGTCACACTGCTCAATGACGGGCCGACCGAGATCGCCAAGCTGCAGGCGCAGGTCGAATCCGGCAACGTCACCTGGGACGTCGTCGACACCGCCGACCTGCCGCCCTACGTCTATTGCGGCAAGCTGTTCCAGAAGCTCGATTTCAGCAAGCTCGACGTCTCAAAGGTTCCGGAGGGCCAGGTCGGCGAATGCTCGGTGCCGGCCATGAACTACGGCGTCGTACTGATGTACAACAAGGAGAAGTATGGGGATAACCCGCCCAAGAGCTGGGCCGATTTCTTCGACACGGCAAAATTCCCGGGCGTGCGCGCGCTGGATGGTTCGGGCGATCCGACCGGTGGCCTGCTGGAGCAGGCGCTGAAGGCGTCGGGCGGCGATCCGAAGGCGATGACGGTGGCCGACATCGACAAGTCCATCGACGTGATCCGCAAGCTCGGCCCCGACACGATCTACTGGAAGACCGGCGCTGAATCGCAGCAACTCGCCGAGTCCGGCGAGGCCGACATGCTGATGATGTGGACGGGCCGTGCCATGACGGCGGTGAAGAACGGCGCCAAATATGCGCCGGCCTGGCAGGACTGGCTGGTGGTGATGGACCAGATGACCATTCCGGTCGGCGTCAAGGATACGGATGCGGCTTATGCGCTGCTCAATGCCTATCTCGGCAAGGGGGCGCAGGAGATCCTGGCGCAGCAGACCTCCTATACGCCGATCAACAATGACGCGCAGCCCAAGGTCGATGCGTCGGTCGCCGCCTTCCTGACCAACACGCCCGAGCGCCAGAAGCAGGGTTACAAGCAGAACATCAAGTTCTGGGTCGAGAACTTCCCGGTGGCGCAGGAGAAGTGGTCGGCGCTGATGGCTGGCAACTGAACAGCCAAGTGAGAGCCAGGCCGTGAGCGCGTCCGAACTCATCGCCCAACCCGCCGCCCATGCGCGGTCGGGTCGGGCATGGCGGCCGTTCGCGCTCACGGCGCCGGCGCTCATCCTGCTCGTCGCGGTGATCGGCTACCCGCTGCTCACCATCGTGCTGCGCAGCCTGTCGGAACCTGAATGGGGCCTGCAGAACTATGCCTGGTTCTTCGGCGCGCCGGTCAACCTGACAGTGCTGCAGCGGACCTTTGTCATTTCGGCCTGGGTGACGCTGGTCTGCGTCATCGCGGCCTATCCCTATGCCTATCTGATGACGGCGGTCGGGCCGCGCGTCCGGCTGGTGCTGGTGCTTTGCGTGCTGATCCCGTTCTGGGTGAGTGGTGTGGTGCGAACGCTGTCCTGGGTGATCCTGCTGCAGGATTCGGGCGTCATCAATTCGCTGCTGCGCTCGGTCGGGTTCGGCGCGGTCAAGCTGATCCGCACCCAGACCGGCGTGGTCATCGGCATGGCGCAGGTGCTGTTGCCGTTCATGATCCTGCCGCTCTATTCCGTGATGCAAGGCATCGACCTCAGGCTGATGCGTGCGGCGCAAAGCCTCGGTGCGCGGCCGTCGCGCGCGTTCTTCACCGTCTATCTGCCGCTGTCGCTGCCCGGCGTCTATGCCGGCGCGGTCATCGTCTTCATCCTGTCGCTCGGCTTCTACATCACGCCGGCTTTGCTCGGCGGCCCGCGCTCGACCATGCTGTCGACGCTGGTGCAGACGCAGGTGCTGAGCCTGCTGCAATGGGGCAGGGGCGGCGCCATGGGCGTCGTTCTGCTGGTCACCACCTTCGTGCTGCTGGCGCTGGCAGCACCTGTGATGCGGTCCAGGCATCGGGAAGCGGGGCGGCGCTGATGGAGATGAAGCCGCTCACCCGCGTTCTTCTCGGGCTCGTCTGCCTGCTGGTGGCGATATGGCTGGTGGCGCCGACGCTGGTCGTGGTGCCGATGTCGTTCAACGAAAACAAATCGCTGGCGTTTCCGCCGCAAGGCTTTTCCTGGCAGTGGTACCAGAATTTCGCCACCAATCCGGACTGGTCGAACAGCTTCCTGAACTCGCTGAAAGTCGCCTTCATCGTTGCCGTCCTGGCAACGGTGCTCGGCACGCTTGCCGCCTTCGGCCTCGACCGCATGAAGGCGCGGCCGGCGAACCTTTTGCGTATGCTGATGCTGACGCCGATGGTGGTGCCGGGCGTGGTGCTGGCGATCGGCATCTATGCCGTCTATCTCGACACGCAGCTCGTCGGGACGCTGCTCGGCTTCGTGCTGGCCCACACCATCCTTGCGCTGCCCTTCGTGCTGATCGCGGTCTCGGCCAGTCTCGAAGTGTTCGACCGCCGGCTGGAGACAGCCGCAGCCAGCCTGGGCGCCGGCGCACTGACCACGTTTCGCACGGTGACGCTGCCGCTGATCGCGCCGGGCGTGCTCTCCGGCCTGCTGTTCGCTTTCGCCACCTCGTTCGACGAGATTGTCGTGTCGCTGTTCATCACGAACCCCTATCTCAAGACATTGCCGGTGCAGATTTTTGCCTCGATCACGCGCGACGCCGATCCGACGGTGGCGGCTGTCGGCACGATCCTGCTTTTCGCGACCACGATCCTGATCGGCGGCGGCATGCTCCTTCTTGGCCGCGAGCGGAAAGGACGCCAATGAATCCGAAGCCGACAAGCAAGGGCGCGGCGATCGATCTCGAAGCGATCAGCAAGGCCTATGGCGGCTTCAAGGCGCTGGACGGCGTGTCGCTGCGCATCGAGCCCGGCGAGTTCATGACGCTGCTCGGCCCCAGCGGCTCGGGCAAGACGACGACGCTCAACGTGATTGCCGGTTTCACCGATGTCACCAGCGGCAAGCTTCTGGTCGGGGAAAAAAGCGTCGTCGGCGTGCCGGCGCACAAGCGCAACATCGGCGTCGTCTTCCAGCATTACGCGCTGTTCCCGCATATGAGCGTCGGCCGCAACGTCGCCTATCCGCTGACGCTTCGCGGCGTCGACCAGGCGACGCGGCAGACACGCGTGGCAAGGGCGCTCGACATGGTCAAGATGGGCGATTTCGCGCATCGCTATCCCAGCGAATTGTCGGGCGGCCAGCAGCAGCGCGTGGCGTTGGCACGCGCCATCGTCTTCGACCCGCCGCTGCTCCTGATGGACGAGCCGCTCGGCGCGCTCGACAAGAAGCTGCGCGAATGGCTGCAGCTCGAGATCAAGCGCATCCATCGCGAACTCGGCACCACCTTCGTCTATGTCACGCACGACCAGGAAGAGGCGCTCGTGCTGTCCGACCGTATCGCCGTGTTCAACCGCGGGCGCATCGAGCAGGTCGGCACCGGCCGCCAGCTCTACGACGAGCCAGCAACGCTGTTCGTCGGCCGCTTCATCGGCGATTCCACCGTGCTGCGCGGCAAGGCGCGCAGCGATGGCAACAGCACCGCGCTGAGCATCGCCGGCGAGACGGTGACGGTACCGCGTAAGCTGTCGGGAGAAGCCAGTCCGGTGATGCTGCTGCGTCCCGAAAAGCTCGCGATCCGAAGAGCCGGCCAAAGTGCTGCCAATGGCGCCAACCGCCTGTCGGGGACGATCGCGGAAGCCATCTATCTCGGCTCGGAATCGAAATACGAAGTTAAGCTCGCCGACGGCTCGGCCGCGATCGTGCGCTCACCACTGACCGGCGAGAGTTTTGGCCTCGGCGACAAGGTCGAGCTCTGCTTCGACGGCAGCGATGCCAAGCTGCTCGCGGACGACGCAAGCGCCGACACCACACTCACCTGATTCCATCTGGCCTGATCCCATCTGGCCTGATCCCATCTGAAAGTCATTCCATGCAAGCCAAGCGCAACGGCGACATATCGTTCTGGTATGCGGATCTGGGGGCGGTTCCCGTTCCGCGCCCGTCCTTGCCTGGAAACATCGAGGCCGATGTCGCCATTGTCGGCGCCGGCTATACCGGCCTGTGGACCGCCTACTATCTGAAAAAGGCGAAGCCATCGCTGCGCGTCGTGATCGTCGAGCGCGAATTTGCCGGCTTCGGCGCTTCGGGGCGCAATGGCGGCTGGCTGTCGGGCGGCTTCAGCTGGTCGCGCGAAAAATATCTCAAGACATCGAGCCGCCAAGGCGTGATGGCGATGCAGGCGGCGATGGCAGGCTGCGTTGATGAAGTGATCCGGGTCGTGACCGAGGAAGGCATCGACGCCGACATTCGCCGCGTCGACAATCTGACGGTGGCCACCAACGCAGCGCAGTTGGAGCGCGTGCGCGAAGAATGCGAGACGATCCGTTCCTGGGATGTCGACCCGAACCGCGTCGAGATGCTGGACGCCGCCTCAACGCGCACGCGCATCAACATCCGTAACGTCATGGGCGGCTTCGTCGTCCATGGCCAGGCGCGGGTGCAGCCGGCCAAGCTGGTGCGCGGGCTTGCCGATGCCGTCGAGCGGCTGGGCGTGCCGATCTATGAGAAGACGACGGTGACAAGCATCGCCAAGGGCAGCGTGACGACAGACCGCGGTACGGTGCAGGCGGAGACGATCATCCGCGCGACCGAGGGTTTTACATCAGGCATCCCCGGCGAGGAGCGGACCTGGCTGGCGCTCAACAGCGCGCAGATCGTGACTGAGCCGCTGCCTGCCGACCTGTGGCGCGACATCGGTTGGGAAGGGCACGAACTGCTCGGCAATGCGGCGCATGCCTATTGCTATGCCCAGCGCACGCGTGAGGGACGCATCACGATGGGCGGACGCGGCGTGCCTTATCGCTACGGCTCGCGCACCGACGTCAACGGCCAGACGCAGCAGGCCACGATCGACCAGCTGCACACGATCCTGACGACGCTCTTGCCGCAGACCAAGGGATGCCGCATCGATCACGCCTGGTGCGGCGTGCTCGGCGTGCCGCGCGACTGGTGCACCACGGTCGGCCTCGATCCCGCGACCCGCATCGGCTGGGCCGGCGGCTATGTCGGCCTCGGCGTGTCCAGCTCCAACCTTTCGGGGCGCACGCTGGCTGACCTTGTTCTCGGGGCAAACACCGAGCTGACGAAGCTGCCCTGGGTCAACCGCAAGGTCAGGCCATGGGAACCGGAGCCCTTCCGCTGGCTGGGCGTGCATTCGATGTACCAGCTTTATCGCATTGCCGATGGCCACGAGGCGGCAGGGCTTGCGCGCACCTCGAAGCTGGCCGCGTTGGCCGACAGCATCACCGGCCACTAAAGCCATTTGTTCTCACGCAATTCCGGGGCAGACCCCTTTCCTGGAATTGCTCTTATCCATGGAGCTAGACTTGATCGATCTTTCGACCTTCCACGATCTCGCCAAGGCCGAGATCGGCGCGTTCTCTCCTAAGCCAAGCTCGATTGAAGGCGATCAGGTCGAGGCCGTGCGCTCGTTCTTTCAATCGCCTGACGGGACTGTCGATGTCGGCATCTGGGAATGCACGCCCGGCCGCTTCACCGCCGATCGTTCGGACTCGTCGGAGATCTGCCACATCATTTCGGGGCGCGTGGAACTGAGCCGCATCGATGGCGAGGTGCGGGAACTCGGTCCGGGCGATCTCCTCGTCCTGCCGCAGGGCTGGAAGGGCGAGTGGCTGATACGCGAGACCACGCGCAAGCTCTACATGATCCAGAGCGCCGGCTGACCGGCGCTACGGCTATGGCGAGCTCAGTGATCGATCGGCCCCTTCGGCGAGACCAGCGCGGTGCCGGCGGTCGTCGGGCGCTCGATCAGGCGGCGCACGCGCGGCGGTTCGTCGCCGCTGTGCAGCGCCCGCACCCGCTCGCCGACGACGGCGTCGGCATGGGTGGCGCGCCGGTTGTGGCGGATGTATTCCAGCCAGGTCGGCGTGTGGTAGTGTTCGATCCAGACTGCGGGATTTTCTAGGTCCCGAGCCAGCGTCCAGTTGCGGGCGCCGTCGCGGCGGCGGATGCGCCCGCGCTCGGCCATGGTGGCGAGGAATTCGGGTACATCTTCGTCGCGGATAATGTACTCTATCATGATGGCGATGGGGCCGCTGCGCGGCTTCAGGTCGAGGCCGAGATGCGGCTCCTTGAAGCGGTTGAGCGGGTCGAGGTTGAGAGTCGTCTGCTGCGGCAGCGGCAGGAACAGGCCGATGGCGCCGCCAACAAGCATCGCGATGGCCGCCGCAATCAGCGCGGTTTCGGCGCCATGCGCATCGGCAACGACGCCCCAGATCCAGCTGCCCAGCGCAATGCCGCCGAAGGTCGCCGTCTGGTAGACCGACAGCACCCGGCCGACGACCCAGCGCGGCGTCGACATCTGCACCGTGACGTTGAAATGCGACAGCGCGATCACCCAGCAGGCGCCGCCGATGAGCAAACCCGCCGCAGTCTGCCAGGCATTGAGGCTGATGGCGGCATTGAAGGCGCAGACGGCAAAGCCGGCGAAGGCCATCCGCACCATCGTCTCGCTGGACAGCAATTGTCTGAGACGCACGCTTATCAGCGCGCCGCCGACGGCGCCGATGCCGAAGGCGCCGAGCATGATGCCGTAGGTCAAGGCATCGCCCTTGACGACGTCGCGCGCCACCAGCGGCAGCAGCGCCAAAACCGCGCCGGCGCTGAAGCCGAAGGCGGAGCCCCTGACCAGCACCTTGCCGATGTTGGGCGACATGGCGACATAGCGCAGGCCGGCGCCCATGGCGGCGCCCAGCGTCTCGCGCGGCAGCGTCGAGACCGGCAGCTCCGGCTTCCAGCGGAAGAGCACGATGATGAGACCTATATAGCTCAGCGCATTGGCGGCGAACGCAGCAGCCGCACCAGCGGCGGCAACGATGATGCCGCCGATCGCCGGGCCGACGCTGCGTGTCAGGTTGAAGCCCAGTGAATTGAGTGCAACCGCGGCCGGCAGCTTGTTGCGCGGCACCATGTCGCCGACCGATGCCTGCCAGGACGGGTTGTTGAGCGCCGTGCCGCTGTCGATTAGGAAGGTGAAGGCAAGCAGCGTCCACGGCGTCATCCAGCCGTTCCAGGTGAACAGCGTTAGAAGTGCAGAGACGACCAGCATGAAGATTTGGGCGATCAGCATCACCTTGCGCCGGTTGAAGCTGTCGGCGATGGCGCCGGCGACGAGTGCAAACAGCATGATCGGCAGAGTGGCCGAGGCCTGGACCAGCGCCACCTGATAGGGCGACGTGGCGATGGTGGTCATCATCCAGGCGGCGCCGACGCCCTGGATCAGGCCACCGAAATTCGACACCAGGCTGGCCGACCAGACGGCGCGGAAGATGCCGTGCCGGAACGGCGCCAGCGCCGAAACGCGTTCGCTGTCCGGCTCGTCATCGATCATCAGACCTGTCCCACCTTAACGTGCTGGTTTCGTCCGCGGGGACGACAATCATGGCATCCGTTTGAAATAGAGCACGACATCCAAAAGGGCGAACGCGTCTTCGAAAAAGATCATGGTCCAACAACAGGATAGCAAGGCGAAAATACGTCAGCCGGGAATGGTCCGCTACCCAGAGCGATGTTCTCATTGGTCCACTGCGCGGGGCTGTCGGCCGCGCGCGAAGTCAGCTTCTGTCCCGGGCAGCGGTATGCAAGGCTTCGGTCAGCGTGCCTGTCGTCTCGCCGCCGGCGTGAAGGCGCAGGAAAAGCTCCATGCCGACAAGCCGCAGCCTGGACGGTTGCTCGCGCCGCGCCAACTGGACCATGTCCTCCAAATTCGCGGCGGGCCATTTCAAGGCATCGCGCAGGAAACCGCCGCGTAGCAAAGTCTCCGTGCCGGCCGAAAATTGCGACGACATCTCGAAGCCGATCTTGCGCGCCTGGACGTTCTGGCGCGGAATATGCTTTTCAGCGACCTTTCGCAAAAGCCATTTTCCTGTTTTGTCGCGGTATTTCTGCCGCCTCGGCAAATGGATGGCGAAGTCGATCAGGCGGTTTTCCAGGAACGGGACCCGCAGTTCCACGGACGCCGCCATGCTCAGCCGGTCGTGCCGGTGCAGGATGTCCTGCAGATGCGAATAGAGGTCGTAGAGGCAACTACCGAGAAAGGCGCGATCCGCGGGCGGCATAACCGGCTCCAGGCGGTCGAAGATCTCGGTTTGCAGAAAATTCAGCTCCGGCGACAAAGCACGCAGGACCATGCTGCGATCCATTTGTGAGTGGCTTCCAGCCGAGACCTTGTAGGGGGCATGACGCTGTTGCTCGAATCTCCGGTCGAGCGAGCGCTTCGAATGGACCAGGCGCCGGGGCCACGACCAGGAACGCCACTTCTTCATGCTCAAGGCCTGCAAGGGGTAGCCGCCAAACAATTCGTCTGCGCCTTCGCCGGTGAGCAGCACCTTGACGCCATCGGCCCGGCATCGTTCGGCAAGCGCCAGCAGTGCGACATGGCTGGCGTGCCAGCCATCGCTTTCAAGATGCCAGATTACCCTTGGCCAAAGTTCGAAAAACCGGTTCCTGTCGACCGGCACCCGGCGCAAGGGCACGCCGACATGGCGGCCGGTGCGTTCGGCGTCTTCGGCCTCGCTGTTGCCGAGCTGCGGGTCGACGACATAACCGTGGACTTCCGGCCTGAACCGCTTTGCCAGCGCCGTTATCAGGCCGGAATCGACACCGCTGCTGCAGGCGGTGGCAACGCTGGTATCGGCGATGCAGTGAAGTCCGACGCTGTCCTTGAGCAACGCCTCGAGCGTCGCCATGTGTTCAGCATCAGCGGATGCATCGCCGGTAATGCGCGCGGTCTCCAGCACGTCCAGCACATGCCAGAAGCGGCGCTTCTCGATAACGCCATCGGTGATCTTCCACAGGCCGGCGGGCGGCAGGCGCTCGATGCGGTCGAACAGGCTGTAGCTGGAATCGCGGCTCTGCCAGGCAAGCCGCAAGGTGATCTCGCGGCTGTCGATGTCGCGCGGAAAACCGTCGCAGGCGAGGATCGCCTTGTCCTCCGAGGCGAACAGGATTCGCTCCGGCGTGTCGGCCACCGACATCGGCTTGATTCCAAGACGGTCACGCGCAAGCCACAGCGCACTGCTGCGAGCGTCGAAATAGGCGAAGGAAAACATCCCGTCGAACAGCGGCACGGCTTTTTCGGGGCCCCAGTGATGCAAGGCTTCGAGAACCACTTCGGCATCGCAGATGGTTCGAAAGACGACGCCTTGCGCCTGCAGCGTTTCGCGCAGCGAGCGGTAATTGTAGACCTCGCCATTGTAGACGAGAACGCCATCGCCGGAAGAAGTCAGCATCGGCTCACGGGCGGCGGGCGAGGGATCGATGATGGTAAGTCGGCGGTGACCGAGCGCCAGCCGATTGTTGTGCCAGCTGTCATGATCGTCGGGGCCGCGATGTACCAACGCCTGCATCATGCTGGCGACATCCGACAGGTCGTTGGCGTCGATCGGGTTTCGTTTGCGCCAGACGCCGGCTATTCCACACATGGCCTGCCGGTGAGTTCTGCCTGAGTCATGGCCTGCAATCTAGCCGGAACACAGCCGCCTGCAAGCGCTGCCTAGAACCCGTTTTCAATGCGCTCGAAAATGACGTTGGTGAAGGCCGAGATCTGGCTGCCGATGAACGGACCGGTCAGCGCCACGACCAGCATGATGGCGACGATCTTGGGCACGAAGGTCAGGGTGATTTCCTGGATCTGGGTCAGGGCCTGGATCAGGGCAATGCCGATGCCGACCACCATGGCGACCAGCACCACCGGCGCGGAAGCAACAAGCACCGTCCATACCGCGTACTGGACGATGTCGAGTGCGTCGGCCTCGTTCATGTGAGCGCGCCTCTATGGAACTGTCTAGCTGGCCGGCTTTATCGAAACGCCCGCGCCGACCGGCACTTCGGTGCCGTTCTGCAACACGGCGATCACGCCGTTGCTTGCAAGCTTGACCGAGGCCACGACGCCGGTCGTCTTGCCGTCGGCCGAGGTGATCGAGCGGCCGATCAAGGCATCGGCCTGCGACAGCGCCGAGGACTGCATGATCTGGTCGAGCTTGGTGTTGGTCTGCACCGATTGCTCTACCTGCGAGAAGGTGGCGAGCTGGGCGACATACTGCGTCGAATCCATCGGTTTCGTCGGATCCTGGTTCTTCATCTCGGCGATCAACAGCTTCAGGAACGACTGGTAGTCGACCGCTGTCTTCGACGTCTGCTGGGTGCCCTGGTTGGCGCCCGTGGGGATCGTCGTCGTCATGTCCACATTCATCAGTATTGTGCTCCCACGGCCAGCGGGCGCTTCGCACCCTGAACATCGTCATTGCCGCCAAGTGCGCGGCGTTCGAGCGGATAAAGCGCACGGATAGCCTTCAGCGCTTCATAGATATGGTCTTCGCCGACCATGCGGTCGATCTGCTTCAGCGCGCCACTGATCTGCTCATCCTCGAAGCTTGCCAAAAGCAAGGGCAGCGAGCGGCGGAACATGGCGCGCGCCTCGATGGCGCCGGCCGGGTTCATCAGCATCACCTGCAGGATGAAATAGAGCTGCTTGAGCGGCGTCAAGGCATCGTCGGCCTGGATGACATGGTTCTCGAGCAGGAACTGTACGTCGTTCATCAGCTCGACGGTGACCTTGCGGTCGACGCGGATGACGGCGCCGTTGATGTAGATCTTCTCGTTCGGCTTCAGCGATATCTTCAGCGTGTTGGTCATTGAATGCCGTCCCGGATGATCTGGGACACTTCGATCAGCCCTTCGAAATTGTCGGTGCGGCCCTGGCGGATGTCCTCGGCCTCGCGCAGCAGCCACAGGCCGATGGAGATGAGGTTGGCGCGCAGTTCCTTGGGCAGGACATTGTCGCTGGAACCGAGATCCTCGACGAAGGTGGTCCAGACCCGGTTGGTGAAGTGCAGCGCTTCGACCGCCTCCATCGAGGTGTGGCCGACCGCCGCCGCCGCCGCCAGCATTTCGATCGAGCGGGTCAAAAGCTGCCGCTCGCGATCTTTCGCATCGGCAACGGAGTCTGTCTGGATGTCGGCGTAGGAGAATTGATACATCGTTTGGCTCTACCGTTGCGGTTGAGATTGTCAGGTCAGGTAGTTCAGCAGGCTCATCTGCTGCAGGCGCGCGGTCAGCGCGAAGGACGTCTCGATATGCTGCGTCAGATCCGCGACGCGGGTGGCGGCCTCGGCCGGATCGACGCCCTCCAGATCGAGGATATGGCGCTCGAACAGGTCGACCTGCGTCTTCATGCGGTCGCTCGCGTCGGAAACACGCTTCTCGGCAAGGCCGGTCTCGGCCTGCAACTGGCCGAGTCCGCCCAGCGCCTCGCCGACCATCGCCTGGGCGCGACCGACGACGGTGGTCTTCGCCGCCTGGCTGATGTTGCCGGAGAGCAGGCCGGTGACCAGGGCGGAAGCCATGGCGAGCTTGCGGATGCTGTCTTCATTGGCGCTGGCCGAGGTCTGGGTGGTTTCGCCCAGCGAAATGCGGCTGACGATCTGCTGGTCGGTGGCGTTCGACCAGTTGGCCTGCCAGCCGGCGCCCATGAACTGCGGCACGACATTGCTGGTGATGAAGCCGTCCATCTGGGCGGCGGTGATGTTGGCGGCGAGCGGATCGGTCTGCGTGAAGCCGAAATACGACGAGAAGGAAGCGTCGAACGCCGCCTTGGCCGGCGAGCCGGCGGCAGTGAAGTCATCGATCGGCTTGACGTCGGTGTTGGTGCCGGCAAACAGATATTCGCCGTTGACGCTGGCGTTGAGGATAGAGGTCATCTGCTGCACGGCGGCCTTGCCGGCTTGCTGCGTGATGGTGCTCGAGGAATTGCCGGCGGCGGTCAGTGCGGTCAGCAAATTCTGCGCAGTGTCGGAAAGCTGGCCAAGCGCAGCCTGCGTCGAGGACAGCCGAGCGGTGACCAGCGAATTGGAATCGATGATGACGTTCAACCGGTCGAGGTCGCGCGAGAAGGTGACCGCCTGCGAGGTGCGCGCGCCGAGCGCCAGACCGACATCGGCGACGGTGCCGGTCGTCGATTCCTTGGTGGCTTTGACCAGTTCGGCCTGCATGCGCATCTGCTGATAGCGCGCGGCGTTGGAGAGGGCGGCTGATGAGACGGATGTGGCTTTCATGGCTTATCCTACGGCATCGAGCAGGGCCGACAGCATGTCGTCGACCGTTTTCATCATGCGCGCCGAGGCCTGATAGGTGTGTTCGAGGTCGAGCAGCAGCGACATCTCCTGGTCGACATTGACGCCGGTGTCGTTGGACAGCGCCTCGGCGGTGCGCGACGCCAGCGCTTCCTTGGCGTCGGCGTTGCTCGAGGCCTGCTGGCGCTGGCCTTCGAACCAGCCAATGGCATTGGCGGCGTAGTCGGACAGGCTGGACGTGACGGTGATGCCGGCCGCAGCGTCGAAAGGCATCGGCTTGTCGAGCTTGTCGCCATAGCCGATCAAGAGCTGCGAATAGGAGGCGTTGCCGGCAGTGTTGGCGATATAGGCCGCACCATTGGCGCCGCCGTCGCGCAGCAGCACCGGATTGCCGCCGACGCTCGGGTCCATTGCGGCGTTGACCTTGATCGAGCCGGCAAGCCCGTCGATCAGCGTGCCGGCGGCCGGAATGGCGGGCGCACCCGACCAGGTGAACAGGCCGGTTCGGTCGGGCTGCGAAGGTGCTGTTTCGGCAAAGGCGGTGATGAGGCCGCGCGCCACTTCGTCGAGCTGGCTCTGCATCGTCGCCGCGACGCCGTCTCGCAAGGTGATGAGCCCGGCGAGCTTGCCGTCGGCGCTGGTGTTGCCGCCAGCCCCGGCGCTGACCGGCACATTGTCGATGTAGATGGTGTTGCCTGGTGTGCCGGCCGTGTAGCCCGCCGACGGGGTGAAACTCACCGAGCGCGGAATGGTCTCGAACAGCGTCGTGCCGTCCCTGGTGGTGATGACCATGTCGTTGTCGCCCCGGGTGAAGGTCGACACCGGCACATAGTCCGCGATCTTCTTCAGCAAAGCGTCGCGCTGGTCGAGCGCGTCGGATGCGTCGGTACCCGAACGGGTTGCGGAGATGACCGCCTTGTTGGCGTCCTGGAACTGACTAAGCAGCGAGTTGAGATCGTCGACCGCCGTCGATATCTCGCCATCAGCCTGGGTGCGGAAATCCTGGATCGCGTTGGTGCCGTCGTTCAGAGCGCGCACCACCTGCTGGGCCGCGTCGATGACGCTGGAGCCGAGGTTCTGGTTGGATGGCGTAGCGGCGTAAAGCTGCAGCGCGTTCTGCAGCTTGCCGATCGCGGTCGAGGCAGAGGAGGCGTTGTCGACGCCGTTGACGGCAACGGCGAGGCGGTCAATTCCGCTGTAAAGCGTGCTCTGGCCGCTCCATGCCGATTGCGCGCTAAGGTTCTGGCGAAACAGCAGGGCGTTGGTGGCGCGCTGGATCTCGACCGAGCGGGCGCCGGGCGCGCTGCTGACGACGACCGCCGTGCGGCGGGCATAATCGGGGTTGCTGGCGTCGGCAATATTGCGGGAAAGGACGCTGGTCTGCTTCGACGTGGTCTGAAGCGACTGTTGGGCTATGGTCAATGCGGAAGTCAGCGACATGCGGGTCTTTCACGAGGCCAGTGGGGAGGGGATGACGTCTCTGCCCTGTCGGCGGCGTCGGCGTTCGGAAACCTGCAATTCCAGACCACCCGGGCGGTTTGCCGGTGTTGCCTTGAATTCGAAATCCGCGCACCGCGCTGCTCTGGTTTGGGTTCATTCCCCTGGCGCCCGTCGTTTATCTCTTCAGGTTGACAAGGACATCCATGAGGTCGGAACCGGTCTGGAACACTTTCGAGTTAGCGGTGTAGCTGCGCTGCGCCGCGATCATGTTGGTCAATTCCTCGGCGATATCGACGTTGGAATTTTCCAACGCGCCGGAGATGATGCTGCCGAGCTTGCCTTCGTTGGCGAAGCCGATGCGCACGGTGCCGGAGTCGGTGGACTGCGCATAGACATTGCCAGGCAGTGCGGTGAGGTTGTCGGCGCTCTGGACGTCCGCCAGTGGGATCTTGAACAGCGGCTTGGTCGAGCCGTCCTGATACTGGGCGTAAATGACTCCGTCCTCGCCGATCTGGATCTTTTCGATCGTGCTGGGCGCGTTGCCGTTGACCTTGGCTTCGGAGACTGTGAAGCCGGTGCCGAGCTGAGTCAGCTTGGACAAATCGAGGTCGAGCGACGCACCGCCCGGTACGGGGATCGTTATGCTGTCGACCGCGCCGGTTAGCTTGCCGGTGGTGGTGTCGAAGGTCAGGTTGGCCGTGGCCAGCGCGCCGCCCGTATAGGGGAAGGATGTGCCCGGCGTCGCCTGGGACTGGTCGAACACAGAGACCGACCAGGCGCCGGTGCCGGTGTTGGTGAAATAGACGTCGAGCAGCTTCTTGTTGCCGAGATTGTCGTAGGTGACCATCGAGGACTTCGACGTGTATTCGGCGGTCGGGCTGTTGGTGGAAGGCAGCGGACCGGCGGGCGGCGTGGAGCCAGCCGGCAGATTGGCGTTGAAATTGCCTGTGGTGCTGGGCGTCGCCGTCATTTCCTGGTCGGAGATCTGGACCGGAACCAGCCCTTCGAAACCGTTGGCGGTGGCTGCCGGCGTGCCGTTGGCGTAGCTGTATGCCATCAGCTGGTAGCCGGCGGCGTTGACCAGCCTGCCCTGAGCGTCGGGAACGAATGCGCCGGCGCGGGTGAGGAAAGGCGTTCCGCTGGGGTCCTGGACGACGAAGAAACCGTTGCCGTTGACCGCAAGGTCGGAAACCGAGGTCGTGTACTGCAGCACGCCCTGGGCGCTGATGGCCGAGCGGATGGTGGTGTTGACGCCGCCGGAATTATAGGCGCCGCCGACCTGCGGCATGATCAGCGTCGAAAACTCGGCCGAGGATCGCTTGTAGCCGGTGGTGTCGGAATTGGCGATGTTGTCGGCTGTCGCCGACAGGCGGTTGGCCTGGGCGTTCATGCCGGAAACGCCGGTCCGCATCATTCCGTAAAGGCTCATCGAAACGTCTCCTCAATGCCCAAGATCGTTGGGCCCATGTCTGTGGTCGCGAGGATATAATTTTTGTCTTGCGCGAGGCTGGCGCAGACCGGCATCAGAACACCAGCCGGTAGCCGAGGAAGCGCTTGGAGTCTATCGGGTCCTGACCAAGCTTTTCGCGCAGCTTCTTGCGCAATTTGGAGATGTGGCTCTCGACCACGTTCTCCTCGACCTCTTCGTCGAAGATGCCGTAGATGGCGTTGAAGACCTGGGTCTTGGTGACGCGGCGTCCGCGGTTGCTCGCCAGATATTCGAGGATGCGGCGTTCGCGGCGCGGCAGAGGCAACGGCTGGCCATCGATCTCGGGATCGCGGCCGTCCATGAAGATGCGCATGGCGCCGATCTCGGTATAGCTGACGTCCTCATGGGCGCGGCGGCGGATGGCGGTGATGCGGGCCAGGATCTCCCGGATATGGACCGGCTTGCGGATGACGTCGTCGACACCGCTCTCGAACAGCCGCAGCGTATTTTCAAGCGAGTGCTGTTCGCTGAGCGCGATAACCGGAGCGCCGGTGCGGTCGCGGATCTGGCGTGGCGAGATGGCGCCTTCGCGGCAGTCGCCGATGAGGAAGGCTCGGACCGATCGCAAATCCGTGTCGGCGGCCGATGTCACCCACTCGCCGAATTCACCGGACGCGAAGCCTGCACAGGCGACGCCCTCACGATCGAAAAGTGAATTATAGCCTTCAGTTACGAGCTCACGCTCGTCAACGATTACAATCATCGGCCCCGCCTCCGAATCAGATCATCTGCCCCGTGGGAAGAGCCGTAACCGGTGCCGGGAATCCTGAACAACCATCATTTCTTGTAGCTATTTTCTTGGGAGTTATTTCGAGTTTCGAAATAACCGCAATCAGGAGGTTGTATCGTTGGTTGCCGAACGGGTGACGTGGCACATCACCCGCCGGGCGTGGATTTGCAGCCGTTCGCAAGAGATGATTCACCTAAGGGTTGCAAAAGTTGCGGGCGTTCGGGGTCCATTTGCCGAAGCCGGTGGCGACCATATTGGCGATGACGCGGCAGACATAGAATTTCTGCGCGGGGTCATTGTCGGGGCCGGCGTGGTAGCGGGCGACGGCCATCGACCAGCTGACATGACGAGCATGCAGGCTGGCCAGGAAGCGCGCGGCATAGTCGACATTCTGGCGCGGGTCGAGCATGTCGTCGACGCTGCGGAAATGCGCGGCGTGATAGTGATGGTTGATCTGCATGCAGCCGAGGTCGATCAGCGTCTTGCCCTCACGTCGGGCTGCTTCGAAGGCGGCCAGGGCCTCAGTGCGGCTCCTTGGAAATACCGGTTTTCCCTCTATATTCAATGCGTTAGGTTGCAAGCTACCCTTCTTGCCGGTCTCGGTCAGCCCGACCGCATAGAGGATGCCGGCGGGCACGCCATAGCGGTCGGCGGCACGCAAGATCTCGAGCTCGCAAGGGTCGGTAGCGGCGGTGGCCGGCTTGGTGGCGAGGCTAGATAAACATATCGTCGCCAGCGCGCTCGCGAGCAGGCGCGCCAGCGCGGCCGAATTCCTGGGCATCGTCATTGCGGTTTCTTCCCGACTGGTGGCCGCCCGAACCCGTATTGTTGCCGCTCGAGTTTCCGGGCTGAAAAGCGGACTGGTCGCGGCCTTGCGGCATTGGCTGCGAGTTCGCTGCATCGCTGCGAACCCCTGCGTGGACTGCTATCGAAGGTTGCAGGATGGTGACCTTGTCGATATCGAAGCCGAGCCCGCGCAACGACTTCACGATGGCGTCACTATCGGTGGCGAGACGGCGGTAAGCCTCATGGGTTTCGGGCTTCAATTCTATCGAAAGTTGTTCTCCGGAAAGCCTCAGACTGGCGGTGACCATGCCGAGCTCTGCCGGGTGAAGCTCGATCTTCAATATATGTGTCGGAACGGCAACAGAACCGACCGTCTGGGCGGTCGTCGACGGCGTCGAAACCGCTTGCCGCAGGCCGTTGTCCGAAGCCAGCGCGTCGATAAGCGCCGAAGTCGTTTGGTTTATCGGACTATGCGCCGGCGCGGGGAAGCTCTGCTCGGCGACAATGTCGACGCGCGCAGCGGATGGCGCCTGTTTCCCCGGTGTGGACGATGCCGCGGAATGGGCTCCATCGACGGACTTCGCCGACGGCGCGGACCGTTTTGCCTCGGGTGCCGAAACGTCGCTTGCCGTCTGGTCCGCCGGTAGAGGAGGCGTCGGACCATCCTGGTGCGGCAGTTTGCCGGACTGGAGCCCGATCGCGGGCAGCTTTTGCCCCTGATCCTGTGCGGAAACGCTGGTACCGGGCTTGGCCCGTTCCGATCGCGTCGTCGTGTCGAGTCTGTCGTCAATGCCGGACGCTGCGCGGTGTCTCTTCAGAGGCGACGTCTGTGCAGAAATGGCCTCGCCAGCGGGCGCCGGTTGCCCAGTCTGTCCATTCGTCGCGATGCCGTTCCCGCTTGTCCGGACCGTTGAGAAATGCCTGATATCGTGCAGCGCCAGCACCAGTGGCAAATGATCCTGCAGCGATCCTGCATCTGCGTCTCGTCCGGCCACCTCAGCGTCCTTGGATGGTTTGTCCGGGCCACTATCGGCATGTTCTTTTGCGGCCTTGCCGGCAGCGGATTTCGTCCCCGTTTTGCCAGACTGGGTGTGTGGGATTTCGCTTTTGCCGGGACCGGCAGGGCTGCGTTTGGCCCAACGCAGCCCGTGCGACGCGGCCTCAATTGCTCCCTGGCCTATCGGTGTCGGCGCATCGTCGTCGCCGCGCACCATGTCGCCGAAGCTTTTGTCGCCACCTTTGGCGTTTGAGGCCGACTGCTTCGATCCGGCGTGCGCGGGAGCCGGCAGGGCCTGGCCAACATTGGTGGTCATTTCGGGGCTGCTCCAAGCATCTGGTCGATCAAATCGAGCTGGTGACGCGTCCTCGCCATGGCGGCGTCGGTGGGATCGGTAGGCTCTACTGCGGCGGGGGCCGGCACCGATGCCGGCACGACCGGAGCCGCATCGCTGGCCGAGGCGACTGCAGGCGTTTCCGCCGCCTTTGCCTCTGGCGTGCTCGGTGCCTGCGCGGCCGGCTCACTTGCCGCCTTCGGTTGGTCGGTTGCGGGCTGTTCACTCGACGTTGTGGCGGCTGGCTGTTCCGGCATCGCGCCTTCGACCGGCGGCAGCTCTGGCTCGTCGGGTCTTTCCACTGCCGCGGTCTTGACCGGCTCCTGCCTGGCCGCGGCAGGTGCGGGCTTTTCGGCAGGCAGCGGCGCCGGCGGGGCGATGACTTCACCCGCCACGGCCTGCGCGGCATCGAGCAGGTCGCGGTCGCTTTGCGAAAGCTGGTTGCGATCGATCTTGTCCAGCTTGGCGCGGACCTCGCCGATGGTGCCGGACGTCACCGTGGACAGGCTGGAATAGAGCTGGGCGCGCGGATCGTCCTGATTGTGGATGCCGTCGCGGCCCCGTTCAGCCCTGGCCGAGGCAAAGGCGGAGAGATCGGCAAAGCCGTCGATCGCGGCGCGGCGGGCGATGCGCAGATAGATCACCTTCTCGCGCTCGGGATCCATCATTGCGGTGATGTCGGCGAGCTTGTCCTGGCTGATTGCCATGTGCAGCGCGATGACGCCGGAGACGAAGGCGTCGGCGAACTGGCTGGCATAGGGCGAATAGAGGTAGTCTTCGACGTATTGGGTTGAGGCAAGCGCGAAACGCGCACCGTCGCCTTGCGCGGCGGCGATGCCGACCGAGCGGCGCAGCGCTGCTTCCTCGACCAGCGTGCCGGGGCTGAGCAGGCGAGCATCGTCGAGCAGCGCAAGCGCGCTGACCGGTTGTTCAGTGGCGAGAAGCGAGCCCTTGACCAGCGCCAGAAAGGCACCGAGATCGGCGGGCAGGGTCATCGGATCGATCGGCTTCAGCGCCTCGATCGCAGCCGCCGGCCGGCCGTTCAGATAATCGACGATGCCCTTGGCGATGGCCAGGCTTTGCGGGTCGGTCTTGGCGCGCGACACCGCCGCCTCGACGGTGACGGGGTTGCCGCCACTCATGCCATAGACCAGCAAAGCGCGAAAATTCTTCGGGTCGCTGAAATCATCTGCGTCCGCCGCGCGCAGCCTTGTGTCGGCCATTTCGAGCAGCTTGGCCTGCATCGGCAGCGCGGCGTGATCGCCGGCGGCTATGCGGTCCTGCACAAGCTGCAGCGAGCGCACCAGCAGATAGGGCTGCAATGCGTCCTCGGCAAAAGCTGCCGGCGAATGGACAGCGCTCAGCAGCAGCAGGCCGACGGCGCGGCCGATGATGGCGGAGCGCCTCATCCGTCGGTCGCCATCAGAATCTCGATGCGGCGGTTGGCGGCCGCCATCGGGTCGGCTGCAATTTTCGGCTCGCGATCGGCGAAGCCGGCGACCTCGGTGATGCGGCGCTCGTCGACGCCGCCGCGCACCAGCATGTAGTAGGCGGAATGGGCGCGCGCCGTGGACAGCCGCCAATTGTCGTAAGTGTCGCTGCGGAACGGCCGCGCATCGGTGTGGCCGTTGATGCTGATCGTGCCTTTCTGCTCGTTGACGATGCGGCCGATCTTTTCCATTGCCAGCACCAGTTCACGCCTCGGCACCGCCGATCCGATTTCGAACATGCCGAAATCGAACTGGTCGGTGATCGAGATGACGACACCCTTGTCGGTGGCGTCGACGGAAACGCCGTTATGCAATTTGTCGCCTGGCTTGAAGGCCTCGGCCAGTTCCTGCTTGACCTGCGCCGCGGCCTTAACAGTGGCGGCCGTCGGCGCCTTTTCCGTGGCTTCGGGTTTGGGTGCGGGTTGTGCTTCGGCGGCTTCGGCCTTTGCAATCTGGGCCTTCGCTGCTTCAGCCTTGGCCTCTGCTTTGGCTTCCGCCTTGGTCAGCGGCTTATCGGAAACGGATTTCGCCAGCGGCTCGAGCGGCGCCGCGGCCACTGGCGGCGCCGCCGGCACGGCCTTCACCTCCGCCACTTGCGTCTGTGCCGCCTTGTCACCCGGCTTCAGCGGATCGCCTTCGATCTTGGTGCGTTCGGCGGTGGCTTCGGCGCCTGGTGCAGCCACCTGCTGCGACCAGAAATCCGGCGCGAACGGGTCGCGGTAGGATTGGCCGCCGGATGCGCCGGTAGCCGGGCCGGACGCCTGCGCGCCGCCATCGCCCTTCTCGCTGACGTTTTGCATGACGCCGGTGTCGGTGGCGATTTCCGACAGCACCGCATAGGGATCGGCAAACAGATGCTCGTCGGAAAGATCGGTCTTCGGCGCCGATTCCTTCGATTGCTTCTTGTCGGAAGTGCCGGCGCCGCCGACGCCGTCCTGTCCGGCCTTGCTGGTCTTGTCCCGCGGGTCGTCGGCCGTCAGCCCGACCTTGCTCGGGCCATCGCCGAGGTCTTCGAGGCCCTTGCGGCTGGCGTTGCGATCGACCAGCTTGACCGGATTGAAGTAGCTGGCAACGGCCGCCTTGGTCTGCTCGTTGGCGGCGTTGATCAGCCACATGACGAGGAAGAAGCACATCATGGCGGTCATGAAATCGGCAAAGGCAATCTTCCAGACGCCGCCGTGGTGGGCGTCGTCGTGGTCGTCGTGATTGCGCCGCACGATGATGATCTCGTGCCTGGCGTCTGCGGCCTCGACAACGCTCATGACGTCCACTCGTTCATAATAGGGCCCCCGCTCATGATAGGGCCTCCGACAAGGCGGCCGACCATTTGGCAATGCGGGTTTCGAACACCGCCTCGTCAATGGCGACGGTAAGGTCGAAGCCGGGCGCCTCGATGAAATCGAGATTGGCCGCGCGTGGGCCGAGCGAAGCCTTCAGTGCCTCGAACAATGACAGCGGTCCGCGCACGGCGATGCGCACCGCCTCGCTGTCGCCGACGGCTTCGCGGATCGTGCCGGCAAGGGCTTCCAGCGAACGCTTCTGCAGATCGTCGCTGACAAGGCCGCCAATGATGCGCGCAATGGTGGCGCCGACGAGGTCGCTGACCTTGGCCTCCATGATCTCGATACGGGCAGTGACGACCGCGCCGAGATCGCCGCCGAAACTTTCCAGAAAGGCCTTTGCTTCATCGGCGTTGGCCTGTCTCTGCGCCTCGAGCGCTGCCTGGTGGGCGATGGCAAGGCGGGCTTCAAGGGCGGCTTCGGCATCGATGACCGCTTCGGCGATCAGCGCGCCGATGTCGGCCTGCGGCGCCGACGTCTCCGGCCTTGGCTCGGCCATGGCCGCGAGCGAGGGCTGGCCGGCACGCTGGCTGCGTGCGCCGAAATCCGGCAAAAGGTCGAAAAGCGCTGCCGAGGCCATGGTCTATACCGCTGCTTCCTGGGCCGCCCATTTGCGCAGGATCTGCGCGGTGCGCTCCTCATTGATGTCGACCATGCGGGCAAGCCGCTCCTGTGGCGCCGGCCTGATCTTCTGGCGAAGATCATCGAGTGGAGTCGGGCCGGGGCGGCTGCCGGGCAAGGCAGCCGGCGCCGGTTAGGCGCCGGCGGCGTCGGGTGTCGGCAGCGAACGCTGGACGTCGTCGAAGCTCGGACCGGCAAGTGCCGGCGTCGGCCGCGCGCTCAGCGCGGTGGCCATTGGCCTCAGGCCGAAGAAGGCGACCAGGAACACCACGACGATGAACGCGCCGGCGTTGATCATCGTACCGGCATGGGTTCCGATCGACGCCATTATGCCCGGCTGTTCGACCGGCTCGCCGTCCAGCCCGTCGATGAACTCGACCGCCGAGACATCGATGATGTCGCCGCGCTTGTCGTCGAAGCCGGTGGCTGAGGCGACCATTTTCTGGATGTCGGCGACGCGCTTGGCGATCTGTTCGGGTGTGGCGTCCTTGCCGAGGATGGTCATCAGCCGCTGCTGGTTGACGACGACGGCGATCGACATCTTGGTGACGGAATAGCCGTTGGAGACTGTGGCGATCTTCTTGGAGTTGATCTCGTAATTGGTGATCTCCTCCTTGCGATCATTCTCCGATGACGTCTGCGGACCATCGGTGCTGGTCGCCTGGGTCTCGGGCAGGTTCTGCTCGACGGTGGCCGGGGTCGAGGCCTGCCTCTGATTGCTGTTTTCGTTGGCGCGCACGGACTGCACGGAACGCTCCACGCGCGACTCCGGATCGAAGATTGTCTCTTCGGTCTGGCGGGTGTCGGTATTGACGTCGGCTTTGACGCTGGCGCGGAAATTGTCGGGGCCGAGATAAGGCGTCAGCGCGCGGCGGATGTTGTCGCCGATCTGCGCCTCGACGGTCTGCTCGACGCCGAGCGTGCGGGCAGCACTTGTGTTGGAGGGATCGTCGCCGGCGGCGAGAAGGTTGCCGTTGGAATCGAGCACGGTAACCTTGTCGGCCGACAGGCCCGGCACGGCGGCGGCGACGAGATGGCGGATCGACATGGCGCTCTTTTCGGCGTCGATGCCGGAATAGCGGATGACCACCGAGGCGGAGGGTTGCTGTTCGTCGCGGCGGAAATTGGCGCGCTCGGACATGACGATGTGAACGCGGGCGGCCTTGATGCCGGATATCGACTGGATGGTGCGGGCGATCTCGCCTTCCAGGGCGCGCACGCGGGTGATCTGCTGCATGAAGGAGGTCAGGCCAAGAGAACCGACATTGTCGAACAGTTCGTAGCCGGCATTGGCGCTGGTCGGCAGGCCCTTTTCGGCGAGCAGCATGCGCGCCTGCGCGGTGGTGCCGGCCGGCACCAGCACGGAGGTGCCGTCGGAGCCGACGTCGAAGCCGATGCCGGCTTCGCCGAGCACCAGGCCGATCTGGTTCACGTCGGAGCGATCGAGCCCGACATAGAGCGTCTCATAGGCCGGGCGGTTGAGATAGACCGAGCCGATGCCGATGACGGCCATCACCAATGCGGCAATGCCGGCCAGCATGGCAAGGCGCCTGACGCCAAATGCCCTGAGATTCGAGATGATGCTCTGGATCTGTTGCGGCACGATTCAAGCGCTCCCAGCATGATATTCCGTGGGAACACTAGACCGCGAAGCTTGTGCGAAGATGATAGAGCATGTCGCCCGGAAGTGTGCAGCGGTTCCGGGTCAACGACATGCGTCAAAACACACCCATACAGGAAAGGGCCGCGCTGTCGGCGCGGCCCTTATTCAAGGAAGAGAAAGCCGGGTCAGGCTTACTGCTTGAACAGCGCCAGGATCGACTGCGAGTTGCCGTTGGCGATCGACAGCGACTGGATGCCGAGCTGCTGCTGGACCTGGAGGGCCTGCAGCCGCGTGGATTCCTTGTTCATGTCGGCGTCGACCAGCGCGCCGACGCCCTTGTCGATCGAGTCCGACAGGTTCGACAGGAAGCTCTTCTGGGTGTCGATGCGCGACTTGGCGGCGCCGAGATAGGCGGCACCCGTGGACAGCTTGGCAAGCGCCGTTTCAACGGCGCCGAGTGCGGTGTCGATGGCCGCCGGGAGGACCTGGGTGGTGCTGGGATCGAAGAAGGTCGTCGCCAGCAGAGCGCCGACGATGCCGCCGGTGCCGGGAAGATCGAGAACCTGCGTGTCGGCCGCCTTGACGTCGATGGTGTCGATGGCGACGGTCGTGCCGGTGCGGTTATAGGACGCGACGATCTTCAGGTCGGAGGTCGCGGCAGCGTCGTTCTGCAGCAGGTTCGAGCCGGCATAGGAGGCGTTGGTGACCGACGACTTGATCTGGTCCTGGATAGCCTTGATCTCAGTGGCGATCTTCTGCTGGTCGTCCTTGCTGGCGCTGCGTGCAGTGACCAGCTTGGCCTTGATCAGGTCGACCTGGTCCTTGATGTCGGTGATGGCGGTGTAGGCGGTATCGACCTTGCCGGCGCCGAGGCCAAGCGCGTCCTGAACGGCCGAAAGCGCCTTGTTGTCGGACTTCATCGTGGTGGCGATCGACCAGTAGGCGGCGTTGTCGCTGGCGGTGGCGACGCGGTAGCCGGTCGAAATGCGTGACTGGGTGGTTTCAAGCTGCTTGTTGGTGTTGTTCAGGCTCTGCAGCGCGGTCAGAGCCGAGGCGTTCGTCATGATGCTAGCCAAGATATTTACCCCTTTTCAAACACTGGCGTGTCCCGAACACGCCGGATCAACTTCATCAAGGGGGTAGGCATAAGCCCATCGACCGTATGGTCTGCCCGCCATGGAATGGTTAACCATGACTACCGGGATATGGTTAACGGCCTGTTAAACCAAGCCATTCAGGGCGCTGGCCAAGAGCAAAAATCGGCAGCCATTCACCAAGACAATCAACAGCCGCAAAAAGAAATCGGGCCGCGCTGTTGGCACGGCCCGACGGATGGTGTCAGTCGTAATGTCGAGAGATCAGCCGCGGAAGAGCGACAGGATCGACTGCGAGTTGCCGTTGGCGATCGACAGCGCCTGGATGCCGAGCTGCTGCTGGACCTGGAGGGCCTGCAGACGGGTCGATTCCTTGTTCATGTCGGCGTCGACCAGAGCGCCGACGCCCTTGTCGATCGAGTCCGACAGGTTCGACAGGAAGCTCTTCTGGGTGTCGATGCGCGACTTGGCGGCGCCGAGCGAGGCAGCGCCTGTGGACAGCTTGGCAAGCGCGGTTTCAACAGTGCCGAGCGCGGTGTCGATGGCGGCGGGGGTAACCGCCGTGGTGCTCGGGTCGAAGAAGGCAGCGGCGAGCAGGCCGCCGACGATGCCGCCCGTGCCGGCGACATCGAGAACCTGCGTATCGGCAGCCTTGACGTCGATGGTGTCAATGGTGACGGTCGCGCCGGTACGGTTGTAAGCCGCAACGATCTTCAGGTCGGACGCAGCGGCAGCGTCGTTCTGCAGCAGGTTCGAGCCGGCGAAGTTGGCGTTGGCGACCGAGGACTTGATCTGCGCCTGGATGGCGTTGATTTCGGTCGCGATCTTCTGCTGGTCTTCCTTCGAGGCGCTGCGGGCAGTGACCAGCTTGGTCTTGATCAGGTCGACCTGGTCCTTGACGTCGTTGATGGCGGTGTAGGCGGTGTCAACCTTGCCGGCGCCGAGGCCGAGGGCGTCCTGCACGGCCGAGTTGGCCTTGTTGTCGGACTTCATCGAGGTCGCGATCGACCAGTAAGCGGCGTTGTCGGAAGCGGTGGCAACGCGGTAGCCGGTCGAGATGCGGGCCTGCGTCTGCTCGAGGGATTTGTTGGTGTTGTTCAGGCTCTGCAGCGCGGTCAGCGCCGAGGCGTTCGTCATGATACTGGACATGGCTACTCGTACCTTGATTTTTACAGGGTGTTTTTGACATACCGGCTTTTCCGGTATGACGGAGCGGCATCATGCCAATGATCGTGAGACCCGATCACCCGCCATCTGCGAGCAATATGCGGGCAAGTCCCTACCAAAGGGCTAAACGGGACGGTTAACCGGAAATATATTGCATAAAACTTTAGCAAGGCGCCAACGGCGCGCGGACGGTCAGGTGAAGGAGCGCACCAGGCTGCCGACAAGCAGGTTCCAGCCGTCGATGAGGACGAAGAACAGGATCTTGAAGGGCAGCGAAACGACGGTCGGCGGCAGCATCATCATGCCCATGGCCATGGTGATGGTGGCGACGATCAGGTCGATGACGAGGAACGGCAGCACGATCAGGAAGCCGATCTCGAAGCCGCGGCGGATTTCGGAGATCATGAAGGCCGGCACCAGGATGCGCAGGTCGACGGTGTCCCTGGCAACGACCTGGCCGCGTTCGCGGGCGAGATCGGCGAACAGGTCGAAGTCCTTGTCGCGGACATTGTGCAGCATGAAGGTGCGGAACGGGTCCGAAATCTTTTCGAACGCCTCGGTCTGGCTGATCTGGTTGTCCATCAGCGGCTTGACGCCGGTGTTCCAGGCCTGGTCGAAGGTCGGCGCCATGACGTAGAAGGTCATGAACAGCGACAGCGAGATCAGGATCAGATTGGCCGGCGTCGACTGCAGGCCGATGCCGGCGCGCAGGATCGAGAAGGCGATGACGAAGCGGGTGAAGCTCGTCACCATGATCAACAGGCCCGGCGCCACCGACAGCACGGTGATCAGACCGAACATCTGGATGATATAGCCGACGGTGGCGCCGTCGGCCTTGCCGATGCCGCCGAGATCGAGCTGCTGGGCGGCGGCGACAGAGGTGGCGGCGACGACGATCGCGGCGGCGAGGACGAGTTTTCTCATTCGAGCAGCAATGTCCTGATCAGAACCTGTTTGGCATGGCCACCGCTGCGGATTGCGGCGCGCTCCTCGAGGTCGGCTTTCAAATGCTGGTAGCCGCTGGCGCCTTCGATCTGATGCATCTTCAGGGTGCGGACCATGGCAAGCAGGTCCTGGTGAATGCTTTCGGTAAGTTCCGGCGGCTGCGGCGCATCGTAGACCACCGACGCTTCCAGCCTTATCCAGGTGTCAGCAGGCGAAGCCAGATTGGTGGTGATCGGCGCCAGCTGGACAAGCGTCGGCCCGGTGCCGGGAGCATGTTCGGCCGCCTTGCTCGGTTGCTCGGCATTGGACTGGTTCTCCGGTGCGGCGGGCACAGGCACCGGTCCCCCGACGCCCTTCAGATAGCCGCCGGACATCCAGCCCATGCCGATCGCGGCGCCCGTCACCGCCAGCAGCATCGCAAGCTGGATGACAAGCGACGGGCCCTTTTTTTGCTGAACCTGTTCGACATTTGCCACGGCGCCGTTCTCCAGTCCTAAAAGGGGAGGACTTGGTCGAGGATCTGCTGACCGTAAGCGGGCTGCTGGATTTCGCTGACGCGGCCGCGGCCGCCATAGGAGATGCGCGCCTCGGCGATGCGTTCATAAGAGATGGTGTTTTCAGCGCCGATATCGGATGGACGCACCATGCCGGCGATGGTCAGCACTCTGAGCTCGTAATTGACGCGCACCTCCTGTGAGCCCCGGATCATCAGATTGCCGTTGGGCAGGACTTCGGTGACGACGGCGGCGACGTTGAGCTCGAGGTTCTCCGAGCGCTTGATTTCGCCGTCCGCATTGGTTTCGGTGGTGGAGCTCAGCCCCGCGTCGCCCTTGCCGCTGGTGGTGGCACCTTCCCATCCGAGGTTGACGTCATAGCCGAGCTTGCGCCCGGCGGTGCGGCTGCGGTCGTTCTGGTTCTTGAAGTTGGCCTTGTCGTTGAGCTTGATCCTGACGGTGAGGATGTCGCCGTCGCGCAGCGCGCGTGGGTCGGTGAACAACCGGCTCTGGCGATCATCCCACAGCGAGAATTTCTTCACTGGCGCGGGTGGCGTTTCGGGATAGGAGTAGGGCGCATTGACGCTGCCGGTAATGCCGGTGCCAACCGGCGACAGCGCCGGCTCCCTGCCGATCTCCCTGGGGTCGGAGGCGCAGCCGGCAAGTGAAGCGGTGGCGACCAGGGCGAGTATATGCGACTTCATGACGGGTCTACCCTTCGCGCCGCGCTGGCCATAATGCCGGTGAGCGTGGCTGCCGCCTTCTGGTCCATTTCGTTGAGAATGACGCCGGCCTTGCGCGAATCGAGTTTCATCAGGATGGCGGCGGCGAGATCGGTGTTGACCATGGCCAGGCGCTCGGCCGCGGCATCCGGTTTCATGCCGGCATAGATCTTGACGACGCCATCCTCGGCGCGGGCCAGGAAAACTTCACGCCGCTTCAGCCATTGCTCGTATTCGGCGCGCTTGTCGTCCAGCGCCTTCATGCGCTGGTCGATGCCAGCCTGCAACTGCTTCAACTCTTCGGCCTGCAGCGCGTAACGGCGGTCGCGGGCGGCGTCGGCGATGTTGGAGCAGAAGCGCTGGATTTCGCTTTCATCGGGCACCTTCTCGCGGACCAGCTGCTGCATTGCCGCCGGCTGTTGCCCGCCAGGCAGAACCTGCCGCACCGCTTCTTCCGCGCGGACAGTGCCGCCGGCAAGGACGGTGGCGGCGATGACGCAAGCTGCCAAGGCTGCGCTTCGGCGGTGCTGCTTTTGGGAAAAGAAATCGATCATCGGCATGGCCTATTGGAGAACCAGATCGGCCTGCAAAGCGCCGGCCGACTTGATGCCTTGCAAAATGGCAATGATGCCGTCCGGCTTGACGCCGAGACGGTTGAGGCCCGACACCAGCGTTTCGAGGTTCGGTCCGTCGAGCACATTGACGCGGGCGTCAGGCCGCGTGGCATCGATGGTGGTGAAGGGTTCCTCCGCTGTCACGCCCTTGGAGAACGGTTCCGGCTGGACGATCTTCGGCTGTTCGGTGATGCGCACGGTGAGCGTGCCGTGGCTGATCGCCACCCGCGAGATCTTGACCTCGTTGCCGATGACGATGGTGCCGGTGCGTTCGTCTATGACGACGCGTGCCGGCGTGTCTGTCTCGACCACCAAATTCTCGATCTCGGCGTAGAAACGCGCCGCCGAAACATTCTTCGGCCGCCTGATCTGCACGGTGCGTGCATCGCGCTCCGCCGCCACGCGCGTGCCGAAGCGTTGCGAGGTGTAGCCGTTGATGGCGTCGGCGATGCGGACGGCAGTGGAGAAATCGGGATTGCGCAATTGCAAGGTGAGCAGCGCCTGGTCTTCGAATTCGGCGCGCACTGTGCGCTCGACGATGGCGCCGTTGGGCACGCGGCCGGCGGTCGGCACGCCTTGCGTCAGCTTTTCGGCATCGCCCTGGGCAGTGAAGCCGGAAACAATGACCGAGCCTTGCCCGACAGCATAGATTTCGCCATCGGCCGCCTTCAGTGGCGTCATTATCAGCGTGCCACCGGCAAGCGATGTGGCGTCGCCCATGGAGGAGACGTCGATGTCGATGCGGGCGCCCGACTGCACGTAAGGCGGCATGTTGGCGGTGACGATGACGGCGGCGACGTTCTTGGCCCGCGCGCTGCCGCCTTCGGTGGCGATGCCGAGATTTTCGAGCATGGCGCGGATCGACTGTTCGGTGAAGGGCGAATTGCGCAGGCTGTCGCCCGATCCGGCGAGGCCGATGACGAGGCCGTAGCCGACGAGCTGGTTGTCGCGCGAAGCCTGCAGCTGCGCAATGTCCTTGATGCGCGATGCGACCTGGCCGGGTGGCAGAGAGCTTGGGCCGTTGGAGACCCTGAACATGCGGTTGGTGGTGGCCGGATCGTATTCGGGATCGACAAAGGCGCCGCCATTCTGGCCGGCAAGATCGCGCTTTTGGTTCGGCGTAAGACCGTCGGCCAGCGCCGGCTGCAGGCCGACAACGGCCGCGAGCAGAAGGGCAGCTCCGCGTCTCATGACGCGCTGACCCGGATGGTGCCGTCAGCCATCACCGTGCCGGAAAAGATCTTGCCGCTGTCTGTGTTGCGGACCTTTATCAAATCGCCGGCGGCACCCGGCTGCAGCGACACCGCCGTGGCCGAAATGGTGAGGTCGCCCGCGATGAAATAGACCTGCACGGCGGCACCCTGTTCGACCAGCCAGGCGTCGCGGATGGCGGCGACCGGGATATAGCGGCCGGGCAGCAGCGTGCGCTTGGCGACCTTGCCCTGGAGTTCCATCGCCCGCGTGGCGACCGCATCTGGCCTGTGCTTGCCGGGGAACAGCGTCACCGGTTTCAGCGCGCCGGTGTCGATCATCTCGCCGGGATAGATGACCCGGTTGGGGATCAGCACGATCTCGCCGGTTGCCTGACTGCTTGCGACCTGGGTGGTGGTCTCCTGATTTGCCGCTTCCTGCGCAAACGCCGGGACACCGCCGGCTACCAGCGCGAGCATCAGCGCGGTGCGGCAAAGCGCGGAGCGGGAGGCCGGAGAGACCATCAAACCTTACCTGATGTTCTTGGACACGACCGAGGCCATGTCGTCGGCGGCCTGGATGACCTTGGAGTTCATCTCATAGGCGCGCTGCGCCGAGATCAGCTCGGTGATTTCCTTGACCGGATCGACGTTGGAGGCCTCGAGATAACCCTGCTCGACTGAGGCGAAGCCGGGATCGCCGGGCACGCCGACATTGGCCGGGCCGGAGGCCGGCGTCTCCTGGAACAGATTGTCGCCGAGCGGCGCCAGGCCGGCTTCATTGGCAAAGTTGGCGAGCTGCAGCTGGCCCAGCAGCTGGAGGTCGGTCTGGCCGTCGATGCGGGCAAAGACCTGGCCGGTCTTGTTGACGACAACTTCGATGGCATCGGTCGGCACGGTGATGGCCGGGATGACATTGGCGCCGTCGACGGTCACCAGCTGGCCGGTGGCGTTGGTGTTGAAGGCGCCGGCGCGGCTGTAGAGCGTGCCGCCGTCGCCGCCCTCGATCTGGAACCAGCCGCGGCCCGTCAGCGCCATGTCGAAACTGTTGCCGGTCGAGGTCAGTTCGCCCTGCGTATGGACGTTGCGCACCGCCGTCGTCTTGACGCCGAGGCCGATCGACACGCCTTCCGGCACAAGCGATGAATTGGAGCGGTTGGGCACGCCCTGCGTGCGGTCGACCTGGTAGAGCAGGTCGGAGAATTCGGCGCGCGCGCGCTTGTAGCCGGTGGTGTTGATGTTGGCGATGTTGTTGGCGATGACTTCCAGATTTGTCTGCTGGGCATTCATGCCGGTCGCTGCGATGGCGAGTGCTTTCACGGCAAGTTCTCCTCAGATGCCCATACGGCTGATTTCGAGATAGGCGGAGACGACCTTGTCGCGAATGGCGATCGTGGTCTGCAGGGCCTGCTGGGCGCTCATGACGGCGTCGACGACCTGGCGGGTGTCGGCGTCGCCCCTCAGCGCCTGGATCGACACCTGCTCGGCATTCTGCAAGGTGTTGACGGTCTTTGAAGCAGCCTGGCTCAGCGCTTCGGCGAAGGTGGTGCCGATTTCGCTGCCGGCCATCGGCGCCCTGGTGCCCTGGAACAGGTCGGTCGTGGTATCGGCGCCACCGATCTCCGGCTTGAGGGGAAGCGATCCGATACCGCCAATGCCGCTGATCATTACTGGTTCCTCATCAGGTCGATGGTCATGGAGATCAGATCACGCGCCTGCTTGATGACCTGAAGGTTGGCTTCGTAGGAGCGGTTGGCCTCGCTCATGTCGGCCATCTCGACCAGCACGTTTACATTGGGCATCTTGACGTAGCCCTTGTCGTCGGCGGCCTCGTTGCCGGGCTGGAATTCGACGGGAAAGTCGCTGGGGTCGCGGTCGATGGAGTTGACCTCAACTGTCGTGCCACCCGAGGCACGGTCGAGTTCCGAGACGAAACTGATGGTCTTGCGGCGATAGGGGTCAGCGCCCGGGGTGTTGCCGGTCGACTGCGCGTTGGCGAGATTTTCCGAAACGACGCGCAAACGGTCAGACTGGGCGCTGAGGCCGGACGCGGCGATCTTGAGGGCTGAGGTCAAGGCGTCCATTGTCAGCTCTTCACCGCCATCATCATCATCGAATGGAAGGCCTTGACGATCGCGGTGTTGAGCTCGAAGGAGCGGCGGACCTCGCCGGCCTTCATCAGTTCGTTCTCGACCACCACCGTGTTCTTCGAGGGCATGATGGCGCCGGTCGTCTCTTCTGGCTTGACCGTGAAGCCGGCATTAGTGGCGGCAGTGCCGAGGTGGCCTGCCTGGGTGGCGGTCAGCGACACTGCCGTGCGGTCGAGCACCTTCTCGAACGGCTCGACATCGCCGGCGGTGTAGCCGGGCGTGTTGACGTTGGCGATGTTGCCGGCAATTGCGGACTGGCGCACCGACAGCCATTGCGACTGCTTGGCGGCGAGATCGAAAAGGTTGACGGGCTCCATGGGGATCTCCAGGCTGGTACGTACAAGACTAGGCTGCCAGTCTTGCGCGGACCTTGCGCGGGCCAGGCGTAAGCCGGTGTGCCGCTATTTGGAGAGTTCGATCACCTGGTCGGTGCTGGTGACCATGACCCACTTGCCGCCGCGTTGCTCGATCGACGAGACGACGCTGGAGTCGGGCAGCTTCGAGCCGCGCTGGACAATCCACAGGCCGGCATCGTCCTCGATCATGGCGCGGCCATTGGCGACATGAACCATGCGAAATTTGGCGTCCGCCGGGAAGGGCTGCTCGTCGACGCCGGGAGGCTGGGTCTTGTCCTCGGGGTCCTGCAGCGTGCCGGTGGCGAACAGGTCGACATCGGGAACATCGTTTGCCGTCAGCGGCTGACCGCTGTTCTCCATCTGCGAGCCGCCGCTGACCCGCCCTGCATTGGTGCCGCTGCCGCCGAACTTGATCGCCTGCACGCCGAACTGGTCCTGATTGAAGAAGATATACCAGGGAAACAGCGCGCAGATCAGGCCAAGCGTGATGCCGAGCGCGGCAAAGACGATATCGCTGCGGCGGTCGGATTTCTTGTCGAGCCTGGGATATTGCGGCCTTGGCGGCTGCGGCCATTCGGTGACCGGGAACAGCCCGTCGAGAAGCGAGTCACGACTGGTCTCGATCGCTTCTTTGGGGCCGGCGCGAGGGGTCCTTGGCAATTCAGGCTTGACGACGCTGGGCAAGGCAGGCTCGGCCAAGCGAGGCACAGTGGACTCGACTGCGCTGGCTACCCTGGGCAAGAATGGCCTGGCGGCCCTGGCCAGAATGGCCTCAGCCTTGGCGGCCTTGTCGAGATCGGCCTTTGCCCTGACAGCTCTCGCTTCGTTGGCCCGGGCTTCTTCCGCGGCACTGGCCTCCGCGATCATCTCGCGCAAAAGCCGCTCGGTGTACTGAAGCTCAGTCTCCTGCATCGACACTTTGCTTGCCTTTCAGATGACGGGCGAGGTCGGAGAATGCGTCGCTCGAGGCGCGATCCCTGGGCGACTGCGTCAGCGCCTCGTAGATCAGCGGCACCTGGCGCACGGCAATATCGAGCTCGGCGTCGGCGCCGCCCTGATAGGCACCGAGCAGGCGGATGTCGCGGGTGTCCTCGAAGCGCGAGATCATCGATTTCAGCCTGGTCACCAGCATGCGTTGCTCGGGGCTCCATGCCTTGTCGGCGAGGCGCGAGATCGACGACAGCGGATTGACCGGGGGGTAGCGGCCCTGTTCGGCAATGGCGCGGTCGAGCACGACATGGCCGTCGAGGATGCCGCGTACCGAATCGGCGACCGGGTCGTTGTGGTCGTCGCCGTCGACCAGCACCGAGATGATGGCAGTGATCGATCCCTGTCCTTTGATACCGGGGCCTTCAGCGCCAGGTCCGGCGCGTTCGAGCAGCTTCGGCAGGTCGGTGAAAACCGAAGCGGGATAGCCCCGGGCGACCGGCGGCTCGCCGGTGCCGGTCGCCACCTCGCGCAGCGCATGGGCAAAGCGGGTAATCGAATCCAGCACCAGCAGCACGCGATGGCCCTGGTCGCGAAAATGTTCGGCAACGCGCATGGCGGTATCCGGCGCGCGCCGGCGCATCATGGCGCTCTCGTCGCTGGTGGCGACGACGGCGACCGTCTTGGCCATGCTCTCTGCGCCGATCGTGTCTTCGAGGAATTCGCGTACCTCGCGGCCGCGCTCGCCGATCAGCGCCACGACCACGGTGTCGAAGGCGTCGGCGCCGGCCAGCATGGCAAGCAGCGTCGACTTGCCGACGCCGGAACCGGCAAAAATGCCGAGGCGCTGGCCCAGGCAGAGCGGCGTGAAGATGTCGATGACCTTGACCCCGGTCGTGAAGGCGGTGCCGACGCGCTGCCGCGCCATCGCGCCGGGCGTGGTGCCGTCGCCGCTCGCAGCCTCGCCGATCCTGATCAGCGGCGGGCCGCCATCGATGACGCGGGTCAGCGCGTCGATGGCGCGCCCGCGCCACGAGGCAAGCGGCGCTACCGTCAGCGGGCCGCGGCGAAACACGGCGTCGCCGATGCCGGCGTCGGCGCTGCGTTCGAAGGGGGCGATGACGACTTCGTCGCGACCGATCCTGACGATCTCGCCGCGGCGCGTGCCGGCATTGCCGCGCTGTTCGACGAGGTCGCCAAGCCTGGCGACTTCGGACAGGCCGCGCACCTTGTAATGCGTCGGCGAAACCTCCGAAACACGGCCACCACGCCGCAGCAGCGTTTCGGTATCGTCGAAGCGGCGCCAGATCCGCTCCAGCGCAGCCAGCCGGTTTTCCGGTGCTGTCTCCGGTTGCCGTTCAAGCGCGCGTATCGATGATTTGCTGCTCGACATGCTGCTACGACTTGGAGCCGAGCGTCTTGATGGCGTCGTCGGTCGAGGCATCGGTCTGGCGCATCAGCGCCGCCGTGTTCTCGAAGGCGCGCTGGACCATGATCAGGCGCGTCATCTCCAGCACCGGATTGACGTTGGATTCCTCGACATAGCCCTGCGCGACGCCGAGATCGGAACGGTCGGTGACCGGCTCCGGCGCACGCGCGGGCACGATTCCAGAATTGCCGTAGCGGACGAAGTTCGGACCGGGGTCGAAATTGAACAGGCCGATGGCGCCGACAAGCTTGTCGCCTTGGCGCAGCGAGCCGTCGGCGCCCGCCTTGGGCGGACCGTCGCGCGGGTCGAGCTGGATCGGCGCGCCGCCGGCATCCAGCACCGGATGGCCCTCGAGCGACATCAACTCGCCGTTCTCGTTCATCGAAAACCGCCCGTCGCGCGTCATCACGGTGCCGGCCGGGGTGTCGATGCCGAACCAGGCATCGCCCTGGACGGCGAAGTCGAACGGGTTGCCGGTCTGCGTCATCGCGCCATGCGCGCCGGACAAATAGGTCTTGCCGGAGGAGGCGAAGGACACCGATTTGGGGCCGCTGCCGGAGACGACATCCTCGAACTTCACGCCGGTGGCGCGAAAGCCGATGGTCGAGGCGTTGGCGACATTATCGGCGATGGTGTCGAGACGGCGCTCAAGCGCGATCTGCGAGGAAAGGGCGACGTAAAGGCTGTCCTGCATGGTGTTCTCAGAATCTCAGTTTCTGCATGGCCATCATCAGATCGGTCGAGATGCCGACGGTGGTCGGCTGCGCAAACAGCACACCGATCGATGTCTGGGCGGTCGAGGTCGGATGATTGATTTCCCAAAGGCTGGTAAAGCGGGTGAGGAATTTCTCGAGCTTGGCCGGGTCGGTGAAATCGGTGAGGTCGAGCTTTGCCTCGAAGGCCTGCGCCTGCTTGTCGATATCTGCGGCAGCGAAGGAATCGGGCAGGCCGATGGCGGTGCGTACCACGCTGGCCAGGGCCGTGTCGGCCAGCACGTCGTACCAGTTGGTGATGGTCGAGGCCTTGCGCTCGAAATAGAGCGCCAACCGCACGCCCTCATTGGTCTTGCCGGCGTCTTCTTCCAGGGTCTGGCGCATGTATTTGTCGACCACCGGCTGCTGCGACGGGCTGCGGGTCGTTGCCGCTTCGCCGTAGGCCTCGAAATTCAACGAGGTGGCGAGCCTGGCATAGGCCTTGTTGGAGAGCTTGTTGGCGACACTGGCGGGATCGCGGACACCGCCCTCAAGGACATCACGGACGAGATCCTTGTTGGTGGTCGCCGGATCGAGCCCGCTTGCGGACAGAGCATAGTTGTAGAGTCGGCTGTCGGCCATCAGATCGTCGACCGATTTCACCTTGATGATGTTGGCGAGGTAGTAACTGGTCTCGGCCTGGACAGCGTCCGCGTTCGGCTTGATCAACCCAAGGCTGGACTCGGTCGTGTAGAGCTTGCGCGTCGTCTTCAGCACGGCGTCGCGCGTGGTCGTCTGATCACCATACTGGGCGAAATTGAAGGCCGTGACGAAGTTGGCGTAGCTTTTGTCGGTCAACAAATTGGCGGGACTCAACGGATCGGCAACGCCGCCGGTAAGCATGGTGCGGATCTGCTTCGTCGTCTGGGTCGATGCATCAAGCCCATAGGCAGCCATGGCGAAGGTCAGCAAGCGCTTGTCCTTCAGCAGGTCTTCGATGGACTTCACCTTGGAGATGTTGGCTGCGTAGTAGTCGGCCTCGCCCTTGATGTATTGCGCGATCGGCTTGACGAGCAGCAGCCCGGTCCCGCCGATCACAGCTTTTGGGACCGCCTGCTGGACGGCGTCGCGCGCCGTTGCCTGGTCGCCATATTGGGCAAAGTCGAAAGCCGCGACGAAAGCCGCATAGCCCTTGTTTGTCGACGTGTTTGCGGGGCTGTTCGGGTCGGTGACGCCGCCTTCCAGCATGGCCCGCACAGTCGCAGCCGGCTCGGCGTCGGCGTCGAGGCCGAACGCGGCCATGGCATAGGTGAGCAGGCGATCGTTGCCCATCAGGTCGTCGATCGATTTTACGTTGGAGATGTTGCTCAGGTAGTACGAGGTTTCGCCCTTGTAGTAGGTGAAGCCGTTCTGCGAAGGGCCGACCGAGACCTGGAGGCCGTAATTGTTGGTCACGCCCTGCTGCGCCGAATTGTAGCTCGTGGCATTAGGGCCTAGGGCGGCGAAATTGAAGGCCGACACGAACTCGGCATAACGCTTGTCGCTCAGTTTGTTGGCGAAGCTGTCAGGATCCGACACCCCTTCCTTCAGGGCTTTGACCATGAAGGCCTTGGCGTAAGCCATGTCGCCGAGACCGAAGGCCTTCATGGCATATTTGAACAGCCGGTCGTTCTTTACGAAATCGTCGATCGATTTCACGCTGCCGATGTTGGCGAGATAGTAGTCGGTGTCGCGCTTGGTGATCGGCTCCGCCTCGATGCGGTCGATCGCCTTGGGGATGTCCCTGGCGATGAGCTGGTAGCTGGTAAAAGTGCTCAACACGACATGCCTCCGGTCGCAGCTTCAAAAGCAAGAGTATGCGGACTTGCTTGCGCGAGGCTGAATCGCCTCACCTTGCATGATTCAAGCCTCACACAAGGCACGGGGGCTATCGGTTAGGCCTGACGTGATGCGGAAGGATCTGGCGTGGGCATTCTGATCGGACTTGTGGTGACGCTCGGCTGTGTTCTCGGCGGCTTCATGGCCATGGGCGGCCATCTGCATGTGCTGATGCAGCCTTGGGAAGCGGTGGTCATCTGTGGCGCCGCGCTTGGCACCTTTCTCGTCGCCAACCCGATGAAGACGGTCAAGGACACCGGCAGGGGTATCCTCGAAGCGTTCAAGCAGGCGGTGCCGAAAGAGCGCGACTATCTGGAGACGCTGGGCGTGCTGCACAGCCTGATGCGCGAACTGCGCTCGAAGTCGCGCAGCGAGGTCGAGGCGCATATCGACAATCCGGAGGAGTCGGCGATCTTCCAGGCGTTCCCGACCGTGCTCAAGAACCACGACCTGACGAATTTCATCTGCGACTACTGCCGCATCATCATCATCGGCAATGCCCGCTCGCATGAGATCGAGGCGCTGATGGACGAGGAAATCCAGACCATCAAGTCCGACAAGATGAAGGCCTACCATGCGCTGGTGGCGGTGGGCGATGGTCTGCCGGCGCTCGGCATCGTCGCCGCCGTGCTCGGCGTGGTCAAGGCGATGGGCGCGCTCGACCAGTCGCCCGAAATCCTCGGCGGCCTGATCGGCGCTGCCCTTGTCGGAACCTTCCTCGGCATCTTCCTGTCCTATGCGGTGGTCGGGCCGGTCGCCACCAAGATCAAGACCGTGCGCGAGAAGAAGAACCGCCTCTATATTATCGTCAAGCAGACGCTGCTTGCCTACATGAACGGCGCTCTGCCGCAGGTGGCCATCGAGTTCGGTCGCAAGACCATCTCGTCCTATGAGCGGCCGACGATCGATGCCGTCGAGCAAAGCACGATGAACACAGCTTCCGCCGAGAAGAAAGCGGCTTGAGCCATGCATGACGACAGACAGGACCGCACGCCGTCATGACAAGTCCTGGCAGCCCCTCGCAAGCCCGCTCGCTGATCATCGAGCGTCTGGTCGGTGACAGCGGTGAGGCCGCTCATGTCATCGGCACCGGGCGCTCGATGGGGGAGCGCGCGCTGCCGCTGCTGCAGAAGAGCCTGGCCGGCGAGCTCGGCGCACCGGTCACCGTCGACCTGCGCGCGGTCGAGATCAGCCGTGTTCCCGATGCCCGCACGAATGCCGGCGATGCCTTTGCCATGGCCATCATAGCATCGCCGACGTCTTCGGATGCGATGACGCTGGTGGCTGATGCGCCGGCCATCGCCGTGATGGTGTGCGCGCTGTTCGGCGGCGATCCGGATCAGCCGGTTTCGCCGATCGAGCGCGCTCTGTCGCAGATCGAGACCGATGTCGCGACCACGGTCTTCCAGGAAGTTGCGCAGGCGTTGAACGGATCGGGCCGGCGCTCGCTCGAGCTGCGGCTGCCGGTGCCGCGGGCGCTTTCGGGCAGCGAAGCCAAGCGTCGCGTGCTGCGCGATGGCGCGGCGGTGCGCATCGTCTTCGGCATCTCGACGCCGACCGACAGCGGAACGGTCACGGTGATGATCCCGCAGCGCATTCTGCTTGCCACACGCGGTATCGCCGATGTCCACGACAGCGAAGGCACGACCTCCGACTGGCGGGCACGTTTTTCCGAAGAAGTGATGCGCTCGACGGTGACGCTCGAAGCGACCATGCCGCTGGCCCGCCTGACGCTCGGCGATCTCGCCGGTTTCGAGCCAGGCCAGGTCATCGAGTTCGAGGAAACCGCGCAGTCGCAGGCCAAGCTGAGCGCGCGCGACAAGACGCTGTTTGTCTGCGAGTTCGGCAAACTCGGGCAGAACTACACCGTCCGGATCAGGCATCCTTACGATGCCGGTCAGGATTTTATCGATGGGCTCATGCCGGGCTGACGCCGGGCAAGCCCAAGCATTTGGAGACGACTGATGGCCAAGACCAAGGTGGAAGCCAATATCGACCAGCCGGACGAACAGCTCGACCGCGCCATCGAGGAATTGCGCGGTGTCCTCCAGGAGGAGGAAAAGCGCCCCGACGCCGCCTTGCGGGCTGCCACGTCCGGCGCCAATTCGAACATCATCATGAGCATCCCGGTCGATGTGCAGATCATCCTCGGCAGTACGGAAATGCCGGTGTCGGACCTGATGGCGCTGCAGAAGGGCTCGACGGTGGCGCTCAACCGGCGCATCGGCGAACCGGTCGATGTCGTGGTCAACGGCCGCAAGATCGCGCGCGGCGAGATCACCGTGCTGGAAAGCGATCCGTCGCGCTTCGGCATCAGGCTGACCGAAATTATCGCTGCCGCCAAGAGCGCCTGAGGATTAGACGACATGCGGTCTCAGCAGCGATCGGAGCTTATGCCATGACGACGCCGGTGACGCTCACGCGCCCGCAAAAGGCCGCCGCCATCCTGGTGGCGATGGGCAAGCCTTCGGCCAGCCGGCTGCTGAAATTCTTCAAGCAAGAAGAACTGAAGGCACTGATCGAAGGGGCGCGGCTGCTGCGCACCATTCCGCAAAGCGACCTCGAACGCATCGTCGCCGAATTCGAGGCCGAGTTCACCGAAGGCGCGGGCCTGCTCGATTCCGCCGACCGGATGGACACGATCCTCAATGAATCGCTGTCGCCCGAAGAGATGAGCGCCATCATGGGCGACAAGCGCTTCGAGGTTGCGCCGGAAGGACCACCGCCGATCTGGCCGGAGCTGGAAAAGCTCGAGCCGACGCGTCTGGGCACGTTCCTTGCCGCCGAGCATCCCCAGACCGCGGCCATGGTGCTGTCGAAGCTTGCGCCGCAGGCCGCCGCCAACATTTTGCTGACCATGGAAAAGCCGATGCGCAGCCAGATCATCAAGCGCATGGTGACGATGGCGACCATTCCGGACGCGGCGACCAGGATCATCGAGAACCAGCTGCGCGCCAGCGTGCTGGCGCAGACCGCGACCAAGGACATCTCGGCGGGACAGGCGCGCGTCGCCAGTATGCTCAACGAGATGGACAAGCCTCAGTTGGAAGAGGTCATGCAGGATCTGGAAGAGGCCGGCACGCCGGACCTCGGCGGTGTCCGCTCCAGGTTGTTTGCCTTCGACGATCTGCCGCTTTTGACGCAGAAGGCGAGGGTACTTCTGTTCGACGGGCTGTCGACCGAACTAATCACGCTGGCGCTGCGCGGTGCGGCGCCCGCATTGACGGAGTCGGTGCTGTCGGCGATCGGCGCCCGGTCGCGGCGCATGATCGAGTCCGAGCTCGGCCAAGGCTCGGAAGGTATCCAGCTTGCCGACATCATGACGGCGCGCAAGACCGTTGCCGTGGCTACAATCCGGCTGTCGCGAGAGGGGGCATTTGAACTCCCTTCATCGCAGCAGAGCGAAGCGGCCTGACGCTGAGCAACAGACCCCACAATGGCTGAAGCGGCGGACAAAGACTCCAAAACCGAAGACGCGACCGAAAAGAAGATCCGCGACACCATCGAACAGGGCAAGCTGCCCCATTCCAGGGAGGCCGCACTTCTGGCGTCCTTCATCGCTATACTGGTGTTCACCGTCTTCTACGCCAAGGACGCGGTCGTCAATCTCGGCATGTTCCTGTCGATGTTCCTGGAGAAGCCCGAGGCGTGGCCGATGGACACCGAGACCGACGTCATTGCGCTCTACAAGACCGTGATGATGGAGATCGGCCATGCCGTTGTCAGCCTGCTGGCGCTGCTGGTGGTGGCCGGCATCGGCGCCTCGGTGCTGCAGAACATGCCGCAAGTCGTCGGCGAGCGGATCCGGCCGCAACTGTCGCGCATCTCGATAGCCAAAGGCTGGACCAGGATGTTCGGCATTCAGGGCTGGGTCGAGTTCCTGAAGTCGCTGGGCAAGCTCGGCTTCGCCAGCATCGTGCTCTACTTCACGCTATCGCAGGACTACCGCCAGCTCCTGGCCGGCATGATCACCAACCCCGTCGCTTTCGGCCTCGTCATCAAAAGCATCACCGTCGACATATTGGTGGCGATCGTCTTCGTCATGGGGCTGATCGCGGCGGTCGACGTCGTCTGGTCGCGCTTCCACTGGAAGCAGGATCTGCGGATGACCAAGCAGGAGGTCAAGGACGAGTTCAAGCAGTCCGAGGGCGACCCGATCATCAAGTCGCGGCTGCGCTCGCTGGCGCGCGACCGGGCGCGCAAGCGGATGATGACGGCCGTGCCGCGCGCGACGCTGATCATCGCCAATCCGACGCACTTTTCCATCGCGCTCAGATATGTCCGCGACGAGGATTCAGCACCCCTGGTGCTGGCCAAGGGCCAGGACTTGGTGGCGCTCAAGATTCGCGAGATTGCCAAGGAGCACAACATCCCGATCTTCGAGGACGTGGCGCTTGCCCGCTCCATGTACAAGCAAGTTTCGGTTGATAGCGTGATCCCGTCGCAATTCTACCAGGCCGTCGCCGAACTGGTGCGGATCGTCTACTCCAAAAAGGCTGAGCGGAGACAAATTTCATGAACCGCCAACCGCACGCAAAATCCCGCGAACTCATCGTCGCCAAGGCCATCGAGCAGGTGGTCGACGAGTTGCGGCTGATCGACGTCGCCGACTACATCGCCTTCATCCGGCTCGAGCATTTCGCTTGCCTGTCGGATCTGGTGGATTCGGCTGTGGAGCTTTTTTTCCTGCCGGGCACGCTCAGGCTCGGCCATGGCGGAGAGGCACATGTCGACTGGAGCGGCAGCCCGCGCATCGTGCTCGATCTCGAGCTTCGGCCGCCGGGCGTCACCGTCTATTTCCAGCTGACGCTGAGCGAGGAGAGGTCTTCGGTCGCGGTCAACTATGTGTCGTTCGAAAAGCCGGGCGAGGACCCCGAGCACAACACCGCCTTGCTGGAGACGGTGATCGAAGAGGCGCGGATTCGCCGGACCGAGCCGCTCGCCTATCGCTGATCTTTTGTCTTACCCCAACTGCCAGACGCGATCACTCGATCAGCCCCAGCCGCAGCGCCTTGGCCACCGCCTGGTTGCGGTTGACCGCGTTGAGCTTCTGCGTCGACTGGGTGAGATACTGGTTGGCGGTGTGGACCGACAGCTTCAACAGCCTGGCGATCTCTTCGCTGGTGTTGCCGTTGGCGGTCAGCTTCAGGCACTCCAGTTCACGCTTGGAGATTGACCGCATCCGGCCGGCATCGTTCGGACGAATGCGGGCGACGGCGGCGAACAGCGAAAAACAGCGGGCGTGGATTTCGTAGAGCGTGTCCTCCGGCAGAGCGATCGTCGAGCCGAGGAACACCACCAGCCCGCAATGGCCGCGATCGGCGTGGACGGGAAAGGCAATGCCGTTGGTGCCCGGCGCCAGCGGCGCCGTCCGCTCCGCCCAGGCGAGGTTCTTGAAGACGGCGTCCGAGCCGGCGATGCCGTCATCGGCCCACCAGCGCGGCGCTGTCGAGGCGCCGCTGTGGCGTACCATCTCCTCGCCATTGGCGCCGGCGATGAATTTGGTCGCAACAGCAGTGGCTGGATAGTCGGAATCGAAGCTCGGCACCAGGCGCGCCCGTTCCGGCGAGGGGCTGACGAAATAGAGGCCAAACGCCGACGCGTTGATGTCGACGGCGATCCAGCGGCAGCGGCGCACCGCGTCCGGGATCGTAACGGCATGGTGCGTCTCGGAACCGATGGAGAAGGCGCCGAACGGATTGCGCTGCTCGTTGAAAAGGGCTTCGGCCGCCGCCTTGATGTCAGCGTGTTTCAAATGATGCCGCTCCTGATCGCCGTGGCGATGGCCATCGCGCGGTTCGAGGCCGCGAATTTCTGGATGGCGTGGGTGATGTAGCTGTTGACGGTGTTGGACGAGACCCCGAGGATCACCGCGACCTCATCGGTGGTCTTGCCTTCAGACACCCAGAACAGGCATTCGCGCTCACGGTCGGACAGCGGGTCCTGCATGGCGACGGCGGCGATCAATTGCGGGATAGCGGACAGCGCGTAGCAGCACTTCAACTGAGCCTTCATCAGCGCCGGCTGGTCGATACTGCCGGCCTCGGCCGCCGAGAAAAGCGCAAACAGCCGCTGGCGACCGACATTGAGCCGCAGTGAATAGACTTCGGCATGGCCAAGCACGTCGAGCAGGCGCGCCTCTTCGCCGGTGAGCAGTCCGCCGGCGTCGGGCGCCGCGGCGGCGACCAGTGGCCTCGGGCGGATGCCAGGTGCAACGGTCAGCGGTCCCTGGGCAAGGCCGGCGATCAGCCGCTTGCCGATCAGTTCAATGGCGTCGAAGATCCAGTTGGATGAGACGATGCGGGCGTCGTTGCGATCTTGGTCGTGGACGATGGCGACGAGCATGTAGCTGTCGGCGCCGATCTCGGCGGCAAGCTGCATGAAAAAGGAGGTGAGATCGCCGCGCGATTCAAGGCGCGAGCCTAACGTATCGGATTGGAGAAGCGCGGCGGAACTGCTCATTGGATGCTTTGGTTGTATGTCATGGCCGGAGTCTTTTCTTGAGCCCGGACGCTGGGGTTGGCAGCGGCCGAACTTGAAGACGCATCACGTTTACGAAGCACTCACACGGCGCGGCGGTCGCGCTGATCGCCGAATCCATTCAGGGAACGCGAAGCCGTCCGCGTCTGGTGCCGGTCATTGGCCGGAACTTGAGACTTTGGGTGGTCGCCGCGCCCCCCAAGGACCGGCTGATTCGGGTCTAATCTACCCGCAGATGAATCCGACATCAAACGCGATTTGACAAAATCAATATTATTGGACTCAAGCGACTCAGGGGCGGCTTTCGCGGCCTTTTCCGCCGCAAAAGGCCTGAAACGCTGACACGAAAAAGCCAGAGGGTGTTGCGATACTGCCGTATCGAGGGCCGATCGATTCCGATAGGGTCTCGGCAGCCGGCAGGGGTGGGCATCCCTTCGGTCATACGGCGGATTTGGCGGCGCTTGCTCGCGGCCATCAGCATCGGGGGTCATGATGAAGCAGGTTTTCCTGGCGTTCACGGTGGTGCTTGCGGTTCTTGCCGGCATGGCAGCGCCCGCCAAGGCTGAGCCGACCGTTACCTATGCGCTCGACAACGGGCTGCAGGTGGTGCTGGTGCCCGACCATCGCGTGCCGAAGGTGGTGATGAACCTGCGCTACCGCGTCGGGTCGATGAATGAACCCGCGGGACGCTCGGGCTTTGCGCATCTGTTCGAACATCTGATGTTTTCCGGCACGCCGGCCTGGCCGAACGTGTTCGGTGCGCATGCCGCGCTCGGCAACGAGATCAATGCCTGGACCACCGAAGACGGCACGGTCTATTACGTCGACGGGCTGTCGTCGTCATTGCCGATGATCCTGTCGCTGGAGGCCGACCGCATGGCCAATATCGGCCGCTCGGTGACTCAGGCCAAGCTCGATCTGCAGCGCTCGGTGGTCAAGAACGAGATGCGCCAGAACGTGCTCGACAGGGCCGGCGCATCCGGCTGGGAAGCTTTCTGGTCCGGGCTGTTCCCGAAGCCGCATCCCTATAGCCGCATGGTTATCGGCTCGGTCGCCGATCTCGATGCGGCGACGCTCGACGATGTCAGGGGTTTCTTCAACAGCTACTATCTGCCCAACAATGCGGTGCTGGTGCTGGTCGGCGACTTGGAGATCGACGACACCAAGGCGCTGATTGCCGACACGTTCGGCCGCGTGGCGCGCGGCGCCGATGTGGCGCGGCCCGCCGTGCCGGCACCGACGCAGGCCCGGCTCAAGCTGGTGCTCGAGGATCGTGTGCCAAGCCCCATCGTCGTGGTCGGCTTCAGTGGCCCGGTGGCGCAGTCGCCCGACAATGGTGCGCTCAGCATTGCCGCCGAACTGCTCGGCAACGGCGAATATGGGTTTTTGCGCAACCGGCTGGTTTCGCAGTTGGGCATTGCCACCTATGCCAGCGCGAGCTGGACCGGCGGTCTGCTCGGTGGCCGCTTTACCTTCGAGGCGGGTGCCGCCGAAGGTGTGGCGCCGGAAGCGCTGGAAAGCGCGATGAAAACGGCGTTCGCGGATTTCCTGAAGACCCCGCTCGATCCGGTCGATGTCGAGCGTGCGCGCACCGGCATCTTGCAGGCAGCGCGGCTCGGCAGCGAAGCACTGAAGGATCGCGCCGGCGTCGTCTCCTACAATGCCGACGTGCTCGGCGATGCGCAGAGCGCGCTGGTGGACGACCCGCGGGTGAAGGACGCCAGCGTGGCGGGCGTCGAGGCAACGATGAAGCGGCTGTTGAAACCGGAAGACGCCAGCATACTGGTGCTGAAGCCCGGCCCGCGTGGCGGCTATCCCGATGCACTGATCGGGTCGTCCGGCACACCGCAGCCGTTCACCGCGCCGGAGCGAGCGGCGATCGACATTCCGAAGCATGCGGCCGGGCAAGCGCCTTCGGCAACACTGCCCGCCATGGAAACGGCGACGCTCTCGAATGGCATCAAACTCGTCCACTACACAATGCCGGAAGCGCCGATGGTCTATGTCGCGGCCAGTGCCGCCGGCGGCTGGAACAGCGTGCCGGAAGGCAAGGAGGGATTGCTGGAGCTTGCAGCAAGCATGGCGACACGCGGGGCCGCCGATCGCGGCTCGGCTGATTTCGCCAAGGCGGCCAGCGACATCGGCGCCGGCGTCGGCCACCAGGCCGGAACGCTGACCACGATGATGACGCTTGGCGTGCCGCCGGAAAAGCTCGACCAGGGTATTGGCCTGCTCGCCGACGCGGTGCTGAAGCCTCGTTTCGACAAGACCGAATGGACGGTGCTGATGGCGCAGACGGTCGACTGGCTAAACGGCCGCGAGGCGGATCTGCCCGGCGTTGCCGGCCGCATGGCAAAGGCGACGCTGATCCCGCAGGTGCCGGGCAAGGCAGCGGTGGACTGGTCGGCAAAGGCGCTGGCCTCGATCTCGCTCGACGAGGCGAGGGACGCATTCAAGGCGGAGTTCACGCCGAAGGCGGTGACCTTCTACAGCGTCGGCCCGATGCCGGTCGCGACCGTCGCCGCCAGCCTTGAAAAAGCATTCGGCGCGTGGACAAGCGACACCGCCGGCTATGCCGTCGAGCCGTCGCCGGCGGCGCATTTCAACGGGGGACAGAAAGTGCTGCTGGTGCCCGAACCCGGCGCCAGCCAGTCGGCGCTGTTCGTGGCGCGGCCGGCGCCCGGCACCGACGAGAGCGAGCGCGCTGAATCGACCGCGGTCTCCAACCTGCTTGGCGCCGATTTCTCCAGCCGGCTGAATTCGGTGATCCGCGAGGAGAAGGGCTACTCCTATGGCGTGTCGAGCTATCTGATGAGCCCGATGAAGGCCGGCTCGGGATTGGTCGTGGCAACCACCGTCGAGCGCGCCAACACCGGGCCGGCGATTACCGAAATCCTGAAAGGCTTTGCCGGCCTGACCACCTTGCCGGTGGCGCAGGACGAGGTCGACCGCACGGTGACTGTCTATCGCCGGGCGCTGGCTGGATCGGCCGAGACGTCGGCTGGTCTGTTCTCCTCGCTGATTGGCGCGGTCGGCAGCGGATCGACGCTGGAGGACCAGCAAACCCGCATGGCGGCGCGCACAAAGCTGACGCTCGATGCGGTTCAGAAACAGGCGCTGGCCCTGGCGTCGCTCGATCCGTCGCTGATCGTGGTGGCGGGCGACCCCGATGTGGTGATGCCGCAGCTTGCCGCTATCGGTTTCAAGGAGGTCGAGATCGTCAAGCGTGACGAGGTCGGCGAAGAGACGGCGATGCGGGCGCTCGATCTTCTCGGGGGCAATCGCCAGGCGCCGCTCTCCGCATCGCCATGGCGGGTCGGCGATGGCGGCACGACACGGGCGGTGCATTCCTGTACAGGCGATAGGGACTGCGGCGCGCAGATCCACGCCGACTGATCGATACGAGGCGGCCGCCGGCCGCGTTGTAATTTTGGGGCAACTTTGTTTCGGGGGAAACGATGAGCGATTCATTTCGGGAAGTCACATCCGTCTCGTGGTTCGGGCGGATCAAGCGCGCGGTCGGCGGGGTCATCTTCGGCCTTATGCTGATCGTGCTGATGGTGATCGGGCTGTTCTGGAACGAAGGCCGCGCCGTGCAGACGGCGCGCTCGCTCTCCGAAGGTTCTGGAGCGGTGGTTTCGGTCGGCGCCGACAGCGTCGAAACCGCCAATGACGGCAAGCTGGTTCATGTCAGCGGACTGGTGACGGCGGACAGCGGCCTGGCGGATCCGGATTTCGGCATCGCCACGCAAGGGCTGCGGCTGTCGCGCAGTGTCGAGATGTATCAGTGGAAGGAAGAGTCCAAGTCGGAGACGACCAAGAAGCTCGGCGGTGGCGAAGAGACGGTGACCACCTACAGCTATTCCAAGGTGTGGGACGACAGCCAGATCGACTCGTCGGACTTCAAGAAGCCGGACGGCCACCAGAATCCGCCGATGGAAATCCACGGCCGGACCTTCCAGATTCCTGAGGGCAAGCTTGTCGCCTTCGATCTCGATACGCCAGTGCTGGACCGTATCGAGGGTGACAAGGACTATTCGCTCTCAGCCGACCAGTCGGCGGCGATAAAGGCTGCCTATACCGGAACGAAACCGCTCAGCATCGTCGATGGCAAGATTTTTCTCGGCAATGACAACACGACGCCCGCTCTGGGCGACTATCGCATCGGTTACGAACTGGCGCCGCTGGGCGTGATCAGTATCATCGCGCGCCAGGCCGGCAGCCGCTTCGAGCCTTATCAGACGCAAGCCGGCGATGCGCTGCTGATGGTCGACACCGGCAACGTGCCGGCCGAAAAGATGTTCGCCGACGCCGTCAGCGCCAACACGCTGATCACCTGGCTGCTGCGCGGCGCCGGCTTGCTGTTGCTGACCATCGGCTTTGCGCTGTTCCTCAGCCCGATCGGGGTGATCCTCGATGTCATACCCTTCCTCGGCAGCATGGCGCGGATGGGTACCGGCATTATCGCCTTCGTCCTGGCGATCCTGGTCGGCACGGTGACGATCGCGATTGCCTGGTTCTGGTACCGGCCGTTGCTGGCGGTGGCCATCCTGGCGGCAGGCGTGATTGCGGCGGTGATTGTCTACCGCATCGGCCGGTCGCGAAGGCCAACCGTTCCGGTGGTTGCGCCTAACCCGGCTGCGGCCGCCTAGATGGTCGGGGCGGCCGGAGCCGCCCCATATCTCTTTGGCGCAATCCGGCCGGAAACCGCTTCACACTTATCCTGGAATTGCTTTCCTATTTGTCCTCGAAGCCGGTGAGCACGCCGACGGCGTTGATGCCGATCTCCTCGACGGCGTAGCCGCCTTCCATCACGAACAGCGTCGGCAGGCCGAGCTTGGCGATGCGATGGCCGATCTTCGGATAGTCCGGGCTTTTCAGCTTGAACTGGCTGATCGGGTCCTTCTCGAAGGTGTCGACGCCAAGGGAGACGATGACGATATCGGGGGCGTAGGCGGCGAGCTTGACGCAGGCATCCTCCAGCGAGGCATTCCAGCCGTCCCAGTTGGTGCCGAAGGGCATGGGATAATTGACGTTGAAGCCTTCGCCGGCGCCGGCGCCGCGTTCGTCGGCATGGCCGAGGAAGAACGGGTACTCGACCATCGGATCGCCATGCAGGTTTAGAACCTGCACGTCGGCGCGTTCATAGAATATCTCCTGCGTGCCGTTGCCGTGGTGGTAGTCGACGTCGAGGATCGAGACGCGTTTTGCGCCCCGGTCGAGGAACCATTGCGCGGCGACCGCGGCATTGTTGATATAGCAGTAGCCGCCCATGAACCCGGCACCGGCGTGATGGCCGGGCGGGCGGCAGAGCGCGAAGGCCGACCGTTCGCCACCCTTGACCAAGGCGGCCGCCGTAAGCGCCACGTCATAGGACGATTTGATGGCGGTCCATGTGCCTTCGACGAAGGTGGCGCCGGCGTCGAAGGAATAGTAGCCGAGCAAGGCGTCGACGCGCTTGGGTGGCACGTCGCCGCGCAGGCCGCGCGTCGGCCAGGTGAATGGCATCGCCGTACCCTCCAAGCCGGCGGCCTTCCACGCCGGCCAGACGGTGGGCAGGAAGTCGATATAGTCGGCTTTGTGGATGCGCTTTGCGGCGGTGAGATCATGCTCGACCGGTCCGAGGATCGGCCCCAGCTTCTCGCTCTCGACCCGCGCCTTGATGAACTCGGCCCGCGATGGCTTTTCGAAACCCGGCACGATTGCCGACGTGACCAGTTCCATCTGGCCGGCATGGCCGGCATGAAGCGGCGAATAGACAGTCTTCATGAATTTCCTCTCGAAATAGCGAAATCAGTCAAGGTTGAGATAGGGGGTGACCAAAGCGAGCCACATTCTTTCCACATCGTCCTCGATGAGGTCGTATGTCTTGCGATCCCGCTTCAACCCCACAAGCCGGCAGGCGTGCCCGACATCCATCATCAGCACGCCGAGCCGGCTGGCGATCTTATCCTCAAGGGCCGGGTTCACATGCTGCAGCCACGCGGCGTAAAGCGCGATGATCTGCTCGTCATATTCGTCCTGGATCGGCCTGAGGTCGGCATTGCCGGATATCGCCTCGATCACCGGCATCAGGGTGGCGTTTTCGAGATATATTCTGGAGGTATCGATGAAGAGCTTGCGCACCTCCTGCCGAAACTCGTCGCGGTTGGTGGGTGGGGTGACCTCGATGCGCCTGGCGATCACCTCGGGAAACGACGACAGCCAGCGCCGGGCGAGGTCGAGGAGAATGGCTTCCTTGTTGGGAAAGTACTGGTAGACCGAACCGACCGACAGGCCCGCGCGCCGGGCAATGGCGAGCGTCGTCGGCGTCTTGGTTCCTTGCTCCCGCGTCAGGATCAGCGCAGCGTCGAGTATCCTGTCGACCACCTTGCTCGACCGTTCCTGCCGCGGCTGCTTGCGCGGTTCGAGCGCCATCCTGGTTTCGCGGCTGAGACTGCACTTCACGGATTGATGCCTTCGTTCCCTGCCGGTTTCAACACAGGTCCCGGTCTCAACATTGGCGTGGTGTGTTGTCCACAATACATTCGAAATTCGGCACGTTGACAAACGCGAATAATTAGTCGCATTCTTTTATCCACGCTGTTTTGAGAGATCACAAGGGGAATTTCGAAACAGCGCACTGGCATCAGTTTTCGTCCGATAACGCCGCTCCGGCGGAGTGGCAGCTTGTCGGACAAGAGGGTTGTCGGTCTCAGCCAGTCGTCAAAAGCGCGGAGTCGCGATGTCTGTCACGGGTGCGGGTCAAAATGCTGATCTGATCGTCATCAATGGTCGCGTGCGGACCATGGACGATGACAATACCGCCGCCGAGGCGATTGCCGTCAAGGACGGCGCCATCATCGCCATAGGCAACCACGCCGCCATCGAAAAACTCAAGGGAACGACCACAGAGGTGATCGACGCCAAGGGCGGTTCGGTCCTGCCCGGTTTCATCGAAGCCCACATGCATCTGTTCTCGGGAGGGGCTGAGCTCGCGCATCTTCAACTCGGCGGTATCCATGGCTTCGAGGCGCTTCAAAGCGCCATCCGCGACTACGCAACGACGCGGCCCGAGGCGAAAATGCTTGTGGGACAGGGCGTCGACTACACCGTGCTCGGCGACGAGCGGGTGACACGCCATCATCTCGACGCCATCCTGCCCGACCGCCCCTTCTGCATGGCGGCGCCCGACCACCATACGATGTGGGCCAACACCAAGGCGCTGGAGATGGCCGGCATCCTGAAGGGACGCACGCTCGGTCCGGGCAACGAGATCGTGATGGGTGACGACGGCCTGGCCGCGGGCGAATTGCGCGAGGGCGAGGCCTTCGGTCCGGTGCTCGACCTTGCCGGCGAAAGCCGGGTGCGGCTGGGACTGTCGACCGGCGGCGAGCCCGACCCAATGCCGTCGGCCGTCGAGCGGGCCGCCGACCGCGACATCATGCGGCGCGGACTTGCCTGGTGCGCGCGCCACGGCATCACCTCGATCCAGAACATGGACGGCAATCTCTATCAGCTCGAACTGCTTTCCGAGATCGAGGCCGAGGAGGGATTGCCCTGCCGCGTCAAGATCCCATTCCACTACAAGAACTTCATGACGCTCGACATGCTGGAGAAGGCATCCATCATGGCCGAGCGCTACGACAGCGAGTGGCTGTCATCGGGCATGGTCAAGGTGTTCTATGACGGCGTGCTCGATTCCTGGACCGCTGTTATGGTCGAACCCTATGCGGATCGTCCCGACTGGGTCGGCGAGCCGCTGTTCACGCCGCAGCAATTTATCGATCTCGCCGTGGCTATCGACAAACGCGGGCTGCAGATCGCGGTGCACTCGATCGGTGACGGCGCGGTGCGCGCAGTGCTCGACGGTTACGAGGCGGCGCAGAAGGTCAATGGCAAGCGCGACAGCCGGCACAGGGTTGAGCACATCGAGGTCACCACAGCAGCCGACGTGCCGCGTTTTGCCGAACTCGGCGTCATCGCCTCGATGCAGCCGTCGCATCCGCCCGGCGCCATGGATTTTCCGCTGGAGCCGACGGTGTCACGCATCGGGCGGGACCGCTGGCCGCTGAGCTATGCCTGGCGCACCCTGAAAAGCGCCGGCGCCCATGTCGTGTTCGCCTCGGACTGGCCGGTGGCAGCGATCGACCCGATCCTGAGCATTCAGGCGGCAGTGCAGCGCAAACCATGGGCAGAAGGCGATCCTGACCAGATTTTCTCGCTGCAGGAAGCGATTGCCGCCTACACGGTCGAGGGCGCCTATGCCGAATTCGCCGAGCATCGCAAAGGCGTTCTGAAACCCGGCTACATGGCGGATCTGGTGGTTTTGTCGGCCGATATCGAGAAGACGGCGCCGGCCGATCTGCACAAGCTGCGACCGGTGACGACGGTCTGCGGTGGCAAGGTCACCTACCAGGCCTGACAATGGCATGCGGCTTGCACAGCTTGCCGCTTGCAAGACGAAATGACCGACTGAACTGTGATTCAATGCCGGACTTGCCAACCTACCGGCCGTGTGGTCACATCGAACAGGGGAAAAACTCCGCCAGCAAGAGCGGGGTCAACAGTGAGGCGTATCGTGCCGGAAAAACCGGATCGGAATGCAATTGAAGTCGTAAACGTCAGTAAAATTTTCGGATCGGGTGAGGGGCAGGTCGCTGCCCTCGATACGGTCTCGGTATCCATCCGGGAGAATGAGTTCTTCACCCTGCTGGGACCATCCGGCTGCGGCAAGACCACGTTGCTGCGGCTGATTGCCGGCTTCGACTTTCCAACCGCCGGCGAAATCCTCCTCTACGGCCAGGACATCGCGCCGTTGCCGCCCTTCAAGCGACCGGTCAACACCGTCTTCCAATCCTACGCGCTGTTCCCGCATATGACGGTCGCCGACAATATCGGCTTTGGCCTGGAAATGCTGGGCAAGCCGAAGGCCGAGATCAAGGCGCGCGTCGCCGAGATGCTGAAACTGGTGAAGATGGAGGCGCTGGCGGGCCGCCGCACCAGCCAGATCTCCGGCGGCCAGCAGCAGCGCGTGGCGCTCGCCCGGGCGCTGGCGCCGCAGCCCAAGGTGCTCCTGCTCGACGAACCGCTCTCGGCCCTGGACTACAAGCTGCGCAAGGAAATGCAGATCGAATTGAAGCGGCTGCAGCACGAGACGGGCATCACCTTCATCTTCGTCACCCACGACCAGGAGGAAGCGCTGACCATGTCGGATCGCATCGCGGTGATGTCGTCGGGCAAAATCCTGCAGGTCGGCTCGCCGCGCGACATCTACGACCGGCCGGCCGAGCGTTTCGTCGCCGACTTCATCGGCGAGTCGAACTTCCTCAAGGCGGATGTGGTTAGCGCGACTGGTGGCCGGGCGACGGTGAAGCTGCCGTCTGGTGTGGAAATCCCAGCCTCGCTGCCGGAAGGCTTCAGCCCCAGCGGCAAGGTCACCATCGTCGTGCGTCCAGAGCATGCGCAGTTGGGCACGGCCAGCCCGAGCGCTTCGCTGTCCGGTACCGTCGAAAACATCGTCTATCTCGGCACCGACACGCACTTCCATCTGCGCCTTGCCGGTGGCGAGCCGTTCATCGTGCGGCGTCAGAACAGCCGCGGCGCCGGTGACGGCTTCGTGCAGGGCGGCCAGATCGGCATCATGATCGGCAACGACGCCGCGCAAGTGCTGAAGGACTGATCATGGCGACCGCGGAACAAGTCGCCAAGGCAGCGCAGCGACGCGATGTGCGCGACCGGTGGCTGCTGTCAGCGCCAGCCTTGCTGGTGATCTTCCTCGCCGCGACCGGCCCCTTGCTGATCGTGCTGATCTACTCGTTCCTGACGCCTGGCCCCTATGGAGATGTGAAGTGGCAGTTCTCGCCCGATGCCTGGCTGTCGGTGTTCATGGAACGCGACATTTTCGACGATACGCTTTCGCTTGCGGCAGCGCATGTCACCATCTTCTGGCGCTCGATCAAGCTGGCAGTGATAACGACGATCGCCACTTTGGCATTGGGGTTTCCAACCGCCTATTTCATGGCGACGCGCAGCGAGAAAACCAGGGATCTCTGGCTGTTCCTGATCACCATTCCGTTCTGGACCAACCTTCTGATCCGCACCTTCGCCGTGCTGCAGATCATCCGCAACGAAGGCATCATCAACACCATCCTTATCAAGCTTGGTATCGTCTCAGCGCCGGTGCAGATCCTCTTCACCGACACGGCGATCCTGATCGGCATGGCCTATGTCTACCTGCCGCTGATGGTGCTGCCGATCTATGCCAGCATGGAGAAGCTTGATTTTCGCCTCGCCGAGGCGGGCTACGACCTCTACGCGACCCGTTTCAAGGTATTGCGGAAGATCATTTTCCCGCTGGTCAAACCCGGCGTCATTGCCGGCTCCATCCTGGTCTTCATTCCAGCCCTTGGCGCCTATGTGACGCCGAGCGTGCTTGGCGGCGGCAAGAATATGATGCTGTCCAACCTGATCGAATTGCAGTTCGGCCAAGGCCGCAACTGGCCGCTCGGCTCGGCGCTGTCGATCACGGTGATGATCATCGTCATGGTGGCGCTGCTTGCCTATGTGCGCAATGCCGGCAAGTCGGGGGCGCGGCATGGCTAAGAACTTTTCCATCAAGCACCAGACCGGCTTCACGGTGATCGCTGCGACCTGTTTTATCGTGCTCTATCTGCCGATCATCGTGCTGGTCGCCTATGCCTTCAACGCGGCGAACTCGACGTCCGAATGGGGCGGCTTTTCGATGCGCTGGTTCCAGTCGGCTTGGCAGAACGTGCAAGTTATCGACGCGACGCTACGCTCGTTCCAGATCGGCGCCGTCGCTGCGGTGCTGTCGACAATCTTTGCCACCATGGCCGCGCTTGCCACCACGCGCACCGCGTCCTATCCGGGCCTCACCTTCAAATATGCGGCGATCAACCAGCCGCTGATGGTGCCCGAGATCGTCACCGGCGTGGCGCTGCTGATCTTCTTCTCGCGCATCAAGATCTTCACCGGCTATTCCGGCATTGGCTATCTGATCGCCGCCCACACGGCCTTCTGCATCCCGTTCGCCTATCTGCCGATCCGGGCGCGGCTGGAAAACATGGACCTGACGCTGGAGCGCGCGGCCGCCGATCTGTACGCGACGCCTTGGAAGACCTTCCGCCGCATCACGCTGCCGCTTTTGTGGCCCGGCATACTGGCCGGACTGATGCTGGCATTCGTCATCTCGCTCGATGACGTCGTCATCACCGAGTTTGTCAAATCGGGCGGCCAGGATACGCTGCCCACCTACATGCTCGGCCAGATCCGCCGCGGCATCACGCCTGAGATCAACGCGATATCGACCGCCTTCCTGCTGCTTTCGGTCGCGATCGTCACGTTGTTTTTCTTCGTCAGCAGGAAAAGAAACTGAACCGACAAATGGGAGCTAAAACCATGAACTGGAAAACAACGACAGCCGCCATGGGGTTGGCGCTGCTCGCAACGACGAGCCTGGCCAGCGCCGATGGCGAGCTGAACATCTACAATTGGGGCAACTATACCAGCCCCGACGTGATCAAAAAGTTCGAAGCCAAATACAACGTCAAGGTGACCATCACCGATTACGATTCCAACGATACGGCGCTCGCCAAGGTACGCCAGGGCGGCACCGGCTTCGACATTGCCGTTCCGTCGCAAACCTACGTGCCGATCTGGATCAAGGAGGGCCTCGTGCAGGAGACCGATCCGGGCAAGATGGAGAACTTCAAGAACGTGGCGCCGGAATGGGCCAATCCAGACTTCGACCCCGGCCGCAAATATTCCGTGCCGTGGGCGCTGGGCACCGTCGGTGTCGTCGTCAACACCGATGCCTACAAGGGACCAGCCGACAGCTGGGGCATCATCTTCAACACGCCGGACGAGCTGAAGGGCAAGACCAATGTCGTTCCCGAGATGAATGACGTTATCTTCGCGGCGATCAAATATGTCGGCGGCCAGCAGTGCACCGACGACAAGACGGTGCTGAAGAAGGTGCGCGACACGCTTGTCGCGGCCAAGCCGAACTGGATCGCCATGGAATACAACACCATCGAAAAGATGGGCGCCGGCGACTTCAAGGCGACCAGCGACTGGAACGGTTCGGCGCTGCGTCAGCGGCTGGCCAATCCGGCCATCCATTACAATTATCCCAAGGAAGGCTACGGCCTGTGGAGCGATAACGTCGTCGTTCTCAAGGAAGCCAAAAATGTCGAGAACGCCAAGCTGTTCCAGAACTTCATCATGGATCCGGAAAACGCGGCCGGCCTCTCGGCCTTCCATCGCTACGCAAACGCCATTACCGGCTCGGACAAGTACATGCCGGCCGATATGAAGGATGCCCCGGAAGTCGTCATACCGGAGGCTGCGAAGGCACAAGGCGAATTCCAGAAGATGTGCGCGCCTGAGATCCAGGACATCTACACCAAGATCTGGACCGAACTGCAGAAATAACCGCAGTCTGACAGACCCGGCGGCATGCGCCGCCGGGTCTTTTCTTTTCCGGAATGGCTTTCATGGACTCCTATCGCAACAGCGATCCGCGGCCGTCGATCATGCAGGGCTCGCCGCCTCAAATGGTGCTGCCGAAGCTCGACTGGGACCGGCCGCCATGGAATCGCTGGGCCTTCCAACACATCCGCGAATTCCTGCCGACCATCGAGGTCTGGCGCGGTAATGGCCATCGCCATCGTCTTGAGCGCGCAGAGACCGATCTCGACGCGCTGCCGGTGGAAGACAGCAAGGGCCGTCCGACGATGCTCGTTGGCCTGCTCGACGAGACCTACACGGACGGCTTCCTGGTGCTCAAAGACGGCAAGGTCGCCTATGAGCGCTATTTCAACGGCATGGCCGAGCGCACGCTGCATCTGTCGCAGTCGATGGCGAAGTCGGTAACAGGCACCGTATTCGGTATTCTGGTTGGGCGCGGCTTGATCGACCCGGCCAAACCGGTGACCGCCTATCTGCCGGAGCTCGACGCGACCGGCTGGGCCGGCGCCAGCGTGCAGCATGTGCTGGATATGACCACCGGTGTACGCTTTTCCGAGGAATACACCGATCGCTATTCCGACATCGGCCAGGTTGATGTCGCCACCGGCTGGAAGCCGGTGCCGCCGGACAGCGATCCGGATTTCCAATGGCCGCCACATCTGTTCGAGTTGATCCTGCAGCTGAAGGACAAGGTGCGGCCGCATGGCGCCGCGTTCGAGTACCGCTCGATCGAGACCGACGTGCTTGCCTTCATCATGGAGCGGGTCACCGGTAAACGGCTGGCGCAGCTGGTGTCCGAGGAGCTGTGGCAAAAGCTCGGCGCCGATGAAAGCGCTTGCTTCACGGTCGACAGCGCCGGCTATGCGCTGGCCGATGGCGGCTTCAACGCGACGCTGCGCGATTACGCCCGCTTCGGCCAGCTGATCCTCGACAAGGGCCGCGGCATCGTGCCGGCCGACTGGATCGAGGCGACGCGCAACGGCAGGCATGGGCCGGACTTCAATCCGAGCCTGCCCGAAGGCAGCTATCGCAACCAGTTCTGGATCGAAAACCCGCGCTCACGCGCGCTGATGTGCCGGGGCGTGTTCGGGCAGATGATCCATATCGACTGGGACACCGGCATGGTCGTGGTCAAGCTTTCGACCTATCCGGATTTCAGCAATGTCGCCTATTCGGTGGCAACGCTGAAGGCGGTGCACACCATCGCCATGGCGCTTGGTTGACCCACAACAAATCACCCTCTGAGGAAACGTTCATGACCGGCAAGACCGCGTTCGAGACCCGCTACGGCTTCGCCCGCAATGAGGTGCTGCTCTCCAACTGGCGCGAAAGCCCGTTCAACCGCTGGTCGTTCCAGAACCTTGGCGAGCTGGTGCCTACCGCCCCCGTGGCGGCGACGCCGGGAAGCGTCGAGGCACCGGTGCGGGACCTGAGCGGCCTGCTCGGCGAAAACGTCTCCGTCGCCGGCGCGCCGGAGACGGTGGCCGAATTCCTCACACGTTCGAGCAGCGACGCGCTGACGGTGATGAAGGCTGGCAAGGTCATCGGCGACTGGTTCGCGCCCAATATGGATTTCGGCGCCCGTCACATCATCTTTTCGATCAGCAAATCGGTCACCGCGATCATCGCCGGAATACTGGAAGGCGAGGGCGTGTTCGACCCGGAAGCGCCGGTGACCCAGTACATTCCGGAAGCCGCCGGCTCGGCCTATGCCGATGCAAGCTGCCGGCATGTGCTCGACATGAGCGTCAGCCTCGATTTTGAGGAGGCCTATCTCGATCCCGAAAGCGCTTTTGCCCGTTACCGCCGCGCGACGCTGTGGAATCCGGGCGGCGGCACTGAAAGCTTGCGCGAATTCATTCTGACCTTGCAGCGGCTCGAAGAACCGCACGGCAAAACCTTCCGCTACCGTTCGCCCAATTCCGATCTGCTCGGCCTGCTGCTCGAACGAGCTTCCGGCCAGCGCTTCCCGGACCTGATGCGCGAGAAACTGTGGCTACCGCTGGGTGCAGTCAGCGAGGCTTCGATCGGCGTCGACATGGAAGGTACGGCGCGCACCGCCGGCGGCATTTCGGTGACGCCGCGCGACCTGGCGCGTATCGGCGAGATGATGCGGCAGGGCGGCACGGCCAATGGCCGCGGCATCGTGCCGGAAGGCTGGGTGCGCGATACGACCGTTGCCGGCGGCAGCGCGGAGGCCTGGCAGCGCGGCACAATGGTGCATCTGTTCCCGAAGGGCCGTTACCGTAACAAGTGGTACCAGACGGGGGCGGCAAACGGCGCCTTCTGCGGCATCGGCATCCACGGCCAATGGCTCTACGTCAACCCGAAGAGGGAAGTGGTGATTGCAAAAATGGGGTCGCAGCCGGTGCCTGAAGATTATCCGCTCGAACGCGAGATCGTTGCCTTTTTCGAGGCGCTGAGCGGGATGGTCTGAGGACGAGCCAAAGCAAGGCGCTTTCCTGTGGACCTCTTTGACGCTTGAGAACACTGCGGTTGGCGGGACGGACATCAGCGCCTATGGTCGCCGCTCTTTGCGACAGGGACCAGCATGGCAGCAGACAGCAAACGCATCGCATCCATCATCGCGGCAGAGATCGGGGCGCGGTCGGAGCAGGCATCGGCAGCTATAGGGCTGCTCGATGAGGGCGCGACGGTGCCGTTTGTGGCGCGCTACCGCAAGGAGGTCACCGGCGGGCTCGACGACACCCAATTGCGCGACCTTGCCGAGCGATTGGCCTATCTGCGCGAGCTCGATGCGCGGCGCGATACGATCCTTGGTTCGATTCGCGAGCAGGGCAAGCTGACCGACGAACTTGAGGCCAAAATTGTGGCTGCCGCCACCAAGGCTGAACTGGAAGACATCTACCTGCCCTACAAGCCCAAGCGGCGCACCAAGGCCGAGATCGCCCGGGAGCGCGGGCTGGGGCCATTGGCGGAGGCTATTTTGGCCAACCGGTCGTTGGTGCCCGCCGAGACGGCGCTGGCTTATGTGACCGAGGATGTGACCGACGCCAAGGCCGCACTGGAAGGCGCACGCGACATCCTGTCGGAACAGTTCGCGGAAAATGCCGATCTGGTCGGCAAGCTTCGCACCTACATGAAGGAGCGCGCTTTCATGCGTGCCCGTGTCGTCGACGGTAAGCAGGAGGCCGGGGCGAAATTCTCCGACTATTTCGACCATGTCGAGCGTTGGGCAAATGTTCCGAGCCACCGTGCGCTGGCCATGCTGCGCGGCCGCAACGAAGAGGTGTTGTCGCTCGACATCGAGGTCGATGCCGACCATGCCTCGCCGGTGAAGCCGGTCGAGCGGATGATCGCCAATGCCTACGCCATCGGCGGCAGCCTGCCGGGCGACCGCTGGCTGATGGAAGTCGCCGGCTGGACCTGGCGGATCAAGCTTTCGCTGCACCTGACGCTCGATTTGATGCGTGACCTGCGCGAGCGGGCGGAGGAAGAGGCGATCCATGTCTTTGCACGCAACCTCAAGGATTTGCTGCTGGCAGCGCCCGCAGGATCGCGTCCGACCATGGGGCTCGATCCCGGCATCCGCACCGGCGTCAAGGTCGCGGTGGTAGATGGCACCGGCAAGGTGCTGGCGACGACGACGGTCTATCCATTTCCGCCGCGGAACGATGTGCGCGGCACACAGGCGGAGCTCGCCAAGCTCATCCGCCTGCACAAGGTCGAGCTGATCTCGATTGGCAACGGCACCGGCAGCCGCGAGACTGAAAAGCTGGTCGCCGACATGCTGTCCGACATGCCTTCGGATGGTGGGCCAAAGCCGCTCAAGGTGATCGTCAGCGAAGCCGGCGCCTCGGTCTATTCGGCCTCCGCGACAGCGGCGGCTGAGTTTCCCGGGCTCGACGTGTCGCTGCGCGGTGCGGTGTCGATCGCCAGGCGCCTGCAGGACCCGCTCGCCGAACTGGTCAAGATCGAGCCGAAATCGATCGGCGTTGGCCAGTACCAGCATGATGTCGACCAGTACCGGCTTGGCCGCTCGCTGGAGGCGGTGGTGGAGGACGCGGTGAATGCTGTCGGCGTCGATCTCAACACCGCCTCGGCGCCGCTCTTGGCCCGCGTGTCAGGCCTGGGCGCGTCGCTTGCCGATGCCATTGTCGCGCATCGCGATGCGACCGGGCCGTTCGCCAGCCGCAAGGAACTGCTCAAGGTAGCGCGGCTCGGCCCGCGCGCGTTCGAACAGTCCGCAGGCTTCCTCCGCATTGCCAATGGCAGCGAGCCGCTCGACGCCTCGTCCGTCCATCCGGAAGCCTATGGCGTGGCCAAGAAGATCGTCGCTGCCTGCGGTCGCGATGTGCGCTCGCTGATGGGAGACAGTGCCGCGCTCAAGGCGCTCGATCCGCGCGTCTTCGTTGACGAACGGTTCGGCCTGCCGACGGTGCGCGACATCATTGCGGAGCTGGAAAAGCCCGGCCGCGACCCGCGCCCCGGCTTCAAGACGGCGACCTTTGCCGACGGCGTCGACGATATCAAGGATCTGAAGCCCGGCATGCTTCTCGAAGGCACCGTCACCAATGTCGCGGCCTTCGGCGCCTTCGTCGATATCGGCGTGTACCAGGACGGGCTGGTGCATGTCTCGCAACTGGCCGATCGTTTCATCAAGGACGCGCATGAGGTGGTGAAGGCGGGCGATGTGGTGAAGGTGCGGGTCGTCGATGTCGACATCAAGCGCAAGCGCATCGCGCTGTCCATGCGCAAGGACGGCGGCGAGGGCGGGACGCCGAAGGGGCCGCGCGACAATGGCGGCGGCAAGCCGGCGCAACCTTCGCCGATGCCGCAGCGTCAGCCGGAAGGACCGGCACAGCAAGGCGCGTTTGGTGCGGCGCTGGCCGATGCCTTGAAGCGGAAGTAGCCTCGAATGGTTCCTTGCAATCGCTAGAGCGTTATCTACCATCCTTGTGTGGAGATACGCGCGATATGGCAAGTTTCGAGAAAGTGAGTGTCCAAGAGTTGGGGCGTCTTTGGGACGGGGGCATGGCGAGTGGCAGTTCGGTCGATGGAGACCAGGCTTTCGCCCGGATCAAAAGCAAGCTCGATGCGAAAGTTGCCGAACGCAAGTCGCAAAAACGCTGCGCTTCCAGCCGGAAACCGAGCCGATGAAGCGGAAGTAGCTACCAGGCCAGAACGGCCGGTTCCTTCTCAACCTGGCCCAGCAGCCAGTCGCGAAAGCTGACGACGGGCGGGTGGCCGCGCTTGTCGTTCGGGACGACGAGGTAGTAGGCGCTGCGGCTTTGCATCGGCTGTCCCGGCGCCTGCACGAGCTGACCGCGCTGCAATTCGCCGGCGATAAGAACTTGCGGCAGGAGCGCGACGCCAAGCCCCGCCATGCAGGCTTGGGCAACGGTGCCGAATTGCTCGAACTGCATGCCGGGTCCGATCGGTGCGCTCAAGCCCTGTTCCTCGAACCATTCGCCCCAGGCCCCGGGACGCGTCGCCATGTGCAGCAGCGGCAGGCGGCTGATGTCGGCCGCCGTGGTGATATCGCGGCTGGCAAGGAAGTCTGGCGAGACCACCGGCATTACGGTCTCGCGCATCAGAAGCGTGGAGTCGGCGTCCGGCCAGTCGGGCTGGCCATGATGGATGGCGGCGTCGAGCCGCTCGCGGGCGAAGTCGAAGCGGCCGATGCGGGTGACAAAGTTGATGGTGATGTCAGGGTTTTCTGCGACGAAATCCGGGATCAGCGGCATCAGCCAGCGCGTGCCGAAGGTCGGCAGTATGGCGAGGTTCAGCATGCCGCTATGCCGATTGCTCATCAATCCGAGCGCGGCGTCGCGCAATTGCCCGAGTGCCGCCCGCACGGCTTCGGCATAGATTTCGCCCGCCGTGGACAGCCGAACATTGCGGCTGTCGCGCTCGAACAGCCGGCGGCCGAACTGTTCCTCCAGAAGGGCTATCTGGCGGCTGACGGCCCCTTGGGTCAAATCGAGTTCCTGGGCGGCAGCGGTGAAGGAGCCAAGGCGGGCCACGGACTCGAAGGCGGCAAGGGCGCTGGTGCTGGGCAAAAGCCGGCGTTGGACGTTCATGATCCATTACTAAACCTCATTGATCGGTGATGCAATTTTGTTTGATTTTTCCGAAGCGAAGGCGGATAAGCCCGAGCACTTCAAGATTTTGGGAGAGAGCGAAGCCATGGCCGCCGACAAGAACGCGTTCGTTTGGGAAGACCCCTTCCTGATCGAGAACCAGCTTTCCGAGGATGAGCGCATGGTGCGCGATGGCGCGGCCGCCTTTGCCGCCGACAAGCTCGCGCCGCGCATCGAGGAGGCCTATCTCGAGGAAAAGACCGATGCCGGCATCTTTCGCGAGATGGGCGAGGCCGGCCTGCTCGGCATCACCATTCCCGAGGAATATGGCGGGCTCGGCGCCAATTACGTCACCTACGGGTTGGTGGCGCGCGAGGTCGAGCGGGTCGATTCCGGCTACCGGTCGATGATGTCCGTGCAGTCGTCGCTGGTGATGTATCCGATCCATGCCTATGGCTCGGAAGAACAGCGCAAGAAATTTCTGCCTAAGCTGGCCTCGGGCGAATGGATCGGCTGCTTCGGCCTGACCGAACCGGATGCGGGTTCCGATCCCGGCGGTATGAAGACGCGGGCCGAGAAGACCGCGAACGGCTACAGGATTTCCGGCTCGAAAATGTGGATATCCAACGCGCCGATCGCCGACGTGTTCGTGGTCTGGGCGAAGCTGAAGGGCGACAACGGCAAGGACGAAATCCGCGGTTTCGTGCTGGAGAAGGGCATGAAGGGGCTGTCGTCGCCGAAGATCGGCGGCAAGCTCAGCCTTCGCGCGTCGATCACCGGCGAAGTGGTGATGGAAGGCGTCGAGGTTGGCGAAGACGGGCTGCTGCCCAACGCCAAGGGCCTCGGCGGCCCATTCGGCTGCCTCAACCGGGCCCGCTACGGCATTTCCTGGGGCGCGATGGGCGCCGCCGAGGATTGCTGGCACCGGGCCCGGCAGTATGGACTCGACCGCAAGCAGTTCGGCAAGCCGCTCGCCGGCACGCAGCTGTTCCAGAAAAAGCTCGCCGACATGCAGACCGAGATTGCGCTCGGCTTGCAGGGCTCGCTGCGCGTCGGGCGGCTGATGGATGAAGGCAAGATGGCACCGGAGATGATCTCGATCGTCAAGCGCAACAATTGCGGCAAGGCGCTCGACATCGCCCGCCAGGCCCGCGACATGCATGGCGGCAACGGCATCCAGATCGGCTACCACGTTATGCGCCACGCGCAGAACCTGGAGACGGTCAACACCTATGAAGGTACGCATGACGTGCATGCGCTGATCCTTGGCAGGGCTCAGACGGGGATACAGGCGTTTTTCTAAAGCTGTGCCGATGTTCAGGTGAGGCCGGCCTGCAAATGGCCGATGCCTGCGCTTCCGGTGCTCGCGTACGAAAAGTACGCTCTGCTCCGGTTTTCGGTATCAGCCATTTTCGACTCGGCCTGACCTGAATCTCGACACAGCGTAGCCGGCTTCGGCTGCTTAATTTAGGTGCAGCGCAACATCTCTGCTTGGAGAATGGCCAATAGATGTGTCAGGGTTCGGCTGAAGAAACGCCGATCTCCGGGGCCCCATGGCAATACTGGCAGCCGTCTACCACCTGACCCATTACAAATATGACCGGCCGGTGGTTCTCGGGCCCCAGGTCATCAGGCTGCAGCCGGCACCGCATTCCCGCACCAAGGTGCTCAGCCATTCACTGAAGGTCGGGCCGGCGAACCACTTCGTCAATCTGCAGCAGGACCCCTACGGCAATTTCCTCGCCCGCTTCGTCTTCCCGGAACCGGTGACGGAATTGAAGATCGAGGTCGACCTCGTCGCCGACATGACGGTCTACAATCCGTTCGATTTCTTCGTCGAACCATCGGCCGAGACCTTCCCGTTCGAGTACCCCGAGGACATCAGGGACGATCTCGCCATCTACCGCACGCCGGAGCCGGCGGGGCCGCTGCTGTCTGCTTTCCTCGCAAACATCGACCGTAGCGCCACCAACACCGTCAACTTCGTCGTCGACCTCAATGCGCGGCTGCAGCGGGAGATCGCTTATATCGTGCGGATGGAAACCGGCGTGTTCTCGCCGGAGGAAACGCTGGCCGCGAAAAAGGGATCGTGCCGGGATTCGAGCTGGCTGCTGGTGCAAATCCTCAGGAATCTCGGCCTCGCCGCGCGTTTCGTCTCAGGCTATCTGATCCAGCTGAAGCCCGATCTGGTCGCGCTCGATGGCCCAGCCGGAACCGCCGTCGACTTCACCGACCTGCACGCCTGGTGCGAGGTCTATCTGCCGGGCGCCGGCTGGATCGGCTTCGATCCGACGTCCGGCCTGCTCACCGGCGAAAGCCATGTGCCGCTGGCGGCCACGCCGCATTTCCGCAACGCCGCGCCCATTTCCGGCATGGCGAGCTTTGCCAATGTCGAGTTCGGCTTCGACATGCGTGTCGACCGCATTGCCGAACATCCGCGCATCACCAAGCCGTTTTCGGACGAAAGCTGGCAGGCGCTGGATGCGCTGGGCAACAAGGTCGACGCCGCACTTCAAGCGGGTGATGTCAGGCTGACCATGGGCGGCGAGCCGACCTTTGTGTCGATCGACGATTTCGAGTCCGCCGAGTGGAACACCGCCGCCGTCGGCCCGACCAAGCGCGAAAAGGCCGATGCGTTGATCCGGAAACTGCGCGAGCGCTTCGCGCCGGGCGGTTTCCTCCATTACGGCCAGGGCAAATGGTATCCGGGCGAGAGCCTGCCGCGTTGGACCTTCTCGCTGTATTGGCGCACCGATGGCCAGCCGGTATGGAGCGATCCGTCGCTAATCGCACACGAAAAGAGCGATGCGAAGGTCGGGCCGCAGCAAGCCGAAAGCTTGCTGACGGCAATCGCCGGCGAACTCGGCATCGACAAGGCGATGGTCAGCGAGGCCTATGAGGACCCGGCCGAATGGCTGCTGAAGGAAGGCAAGCTGCCCGACAATGTCGATCCGTCCAACTCCAAGCTGGAAGACCCGGAAGAGCGCAGCCGCATGGCGAAAGTGTTCGAGCGCGGGCTGACCAAGCCGTCCGGCTACGTGCTGCCGGTGCAGCGCTGGAACAGCCAGGCTTCGGACCCGCGCTGGCGCTCGGAGAAGTGGAAGACGCGGCGCGGGCGGCTGTTCCTGGTGCCGGGCGATTCCCCTGTCGGTTACCGCCTGCCGCTGGGCACGCTGCCCTATGTGCCGCCGGCGCAGTTCCCCTATATCGTGCCGGTCGATCCGTCGCTGCCGCGTGGACCGCTGCCGGCGCGGGAAGCCATACTGCCAGAACCGGCTCCGGCCGAACTGGAAGGCGCCGACGAGATGGCGCGGCGCCAGCAGGCGGTATCGTTCACTGCGACGACCGGCCAGCAAGACCGGGTGGAGCAGGAGATCACCGAGATCGGCGGCGCGGTGCGTACAGCACTTTCGGTCGAGCCGCGCGACGGGCGGCTTTGCGTGTTCATGCCGCCGGTCGAGGCGCTGGAAGATTATCTCGAACTGGTCGCAGCCGCAGAAAACGCGGCCAAGGCGATCCGCCTTCCCGTGCATATCGAAGGCTATGGACCGCCGCACGATCCGCGCCTCAACGTCATCAGGGTGGCACCCGATCCCGGCGTCATCGAGGTCAACATCCATCCGGCTGCCAACTGGCAGGACTGCGTGGCGACGACGACGGCGATTTACGAGGAAGCACGGCAGACACGGCTTGGCGCCGACAAGTTCATGATCGATGGCCGCCACACCGGTACCGGCGGCGGCAACCATGTTGTGGTCGGCGGCGCAACGCCCAATGACAGCCCGTTCCTGCGCCGGCCCGATTTGTTGAAGAGCCTGGTGCTACAATGGCAGCGGCGCCCGTCGCTGTCTTATCTATTCTCCGGCCTGTTCATCGGCCCGACCAGCCAGGCGCCGCGCTTCGACGAGGCGCGGCATGACTCGCTTTACGAACTCGAGATCGCGATGGCGCAGGTGCCGCATCCCGACCAGGGCAACGCACCGCTGCCTTGGCTGGTGGACCGACTGTTCCGAAATCTGTTGACTGACGTCACCGGCAATACGCACCGCTCGGAAATCTGCATCGACAAGCTGTTTTCGCCCGATGGCCCGACCGGCCGGCTTGGGCTTGTCGAGTTCCGCGGTTTCGAGATGCCGCCCAATGCGCGCATGTCGCTGGCGCAGCAATTGCTGGTGCGCGCCATCATCGCCCGTGCGTGGAAGAACCCGCTTGATGGCCGCTTCGTGCGCTGGGGCACCTCGCTCCATGACCGTTTCATGCTGCCGCATTATGTCTGGGCGGATTTCCTCGACGTGCTCGACGACCTCAAGCTCAACGGTTTCGAATTCCGGCCGGAATGGTTCGATGCCCAGCTGGAGTTCCGCTTTCCGTTCTGCGGCGAAGTCCAGCATGCCGGCATCAAGCTGGAACTGCGGCAGGCGCTGGAGCCGTGGCATGTGATGGGTGAGCAAGGGGCCATCGGCGGCACCGTGCGCTTCGTCGATTCCTCGGTCGAACGGCTGCAGGTCAGGACCGAAGGCCTCAACCCGGAACGTCATGCCATTGTCTGCAATGGCCGAATCGTGCCGATGAAGGTCACCGACAATCGCGAGGTCGCGGTGGCCGGTGTGCGCTTCAAGGCCTGGCAGCCTTCGTCGGGCCTGCATCCGGCGCTGCCGGTCAACACGCCTTTGGTCTTCGACATTTACGACCGTTGGACGGGGCGGGCGGTGGGCGGCTGCGTCTACCATGTCGCGCATCCAGGTGGGCGCAGCTACGACACGTTCCCGGTCAACGGCAATGAGGCCGAGGCGAGGCGTCTCGCCCGCTTCGAGCCGCGCGGCCATACGCCGTCGGCCTATGTGCTGCGCAATGAAGAAGCCTCTGAAGACTTCCCCATGACCCTTGACCTCAGGCGGCCAGCAAGACTCTGATCAGCGATGGCAAAGGGGAATCAGAAAAAGGTCCGCGGCAAGCCGCTGAGGCACAGTCTGCTGGAGCACTACCAGCCGATTGACGGCGTCGTCGACGAGATGGTCGATGCTTCGGGCCATCCGCGTCCGGCCTGGGCGCCCTTCATCGAGGCGCTGGAGGAGCTGGGTCCCGAAAAGCTGGGCCAGCGCTTTGCCCGCGCCGACCAGTATCTGCGCGACGCCGGCGTTTATTATCGCGTCTACGACAAGGCCGGCGCCAACGAGCGCGAATGGCCACTGGCGCATATCCCGCTGCTGATCGAAGACAAGGAATGGGCCGGGATCAGCGCCGGTCTCGTCCAGCGCGCCGAGCTTTTCGAGGAGATAGTCGCTGATATTTACGGGCCGAACCGGCTGATCGAGAAGGGAATCCTGCCGGCAGGCCTGATTGCGGCGAGCCCCGAATATTTGCGCCCCGTCGTCGGCACCATGCCGGCCAGCGGTCATTTCCTGCATTTTTGCGCCTTCGAGCTCGGCCGTGGACCGGATGGAAGCTGGTGGGTGCTGGGCGACCGCACGCAGGCACCGTCGGGCGCCGGCTTTGCGCTGGAAAACCGCGTCGCCACGACGCGGGCTTTGTCCGACATCTATGGCGAGATGCATGTGCATCGCCTGGCCGGTTTCTTCCGTCGCTTTCGCGATGCTCTGATCGGCATGGCGAAGGAGAATGACGGCCGCGTCGCCATTCTGACGCCGGGGCCGCTCAACGAGACCTATTATGAGCACGCCTATATCGCCCGCTATCTCGGCATCATGCTGCTCGAGGGCGAGGATCTGACCGTCGCCGGCGGCAAGCTGATGGTGCGCACGGTTTCGGGGCTGATGCCGATCAGCGTGCTGTGGCGGCGGCTCGATGCCGCCTTCGCCGATCCGCTGGAACTGCGGCCAGACTCGCATATCGGCACCCCGGGGCTGGTCGAGGCGATCCGCCGCGGCACGGTTTCGACGGTCAATGCGCTGGGTTCGGGCTTGATGGAAACCCGGGCGCTGCTCGCTTTCCTGCCGAAGATTTCGCGCGCATTGCGCGGCGAAGAACTTCTGTTGCCAAGCGTGGCGACCTGGTGGTGCGGGCAAGCAACCGAACGGGCCCATGTGCTTGCCAATATCGATCGCATGGTGATCGGTCCGGCGCTGTCGACGCGGCTGGCCTTTGAGGATGACGGCCAGACCAGGCTCGGTTCGGCACTGACGCCGGAGGAACGCATCGCGCTGATCGCGCGCATCGAGAGCGATGGCAGCGGTTTCGTCGGCCAGGAAGCGGTGACGCTGTCGACGACGCCGGTCTATGTCGGCGGCTGGCTGGAGCCACGGCCGGCAAGCCTGCGCGTTTATCTCGCGCGCACGCCCGATGGCTGGACGGTAATGCCCGGCGGTTTCGCCCGTGTCGGCCTTTCGCTCGACCCGACGGCCATCGCCATGCAGCGCGGCGGCCAGGCGGCCGACGTCTGGGTGGTCAGCGACCGGTCGGTCGAGCGCGAGACGCTGCTGCCGCAGGAGCATGACAGCTTCGTCCGCACCATGCCGGGCAGCCTGCCCAGCCGCGCGGCGGAAAACCTGACCTGGCTCGGCCGCTATATCGAGCGTTCGGAAGATACGGTGCGTATCCTGCGCGCCTATCATGTGCGGCTGGCCGAGACGTCCGATCCTGACATGCTGCTGCTCGCCGATATCAGGGACTATCTCGAACCCTTCGGCATCGATCTCGAAGCGGCCATTCCGCCCGGATTGATCGGCACGCTGGACAGCGCCGTCTACAGCGCCGGACAGATCCGCGACCGCTTTTCGCCCGATGGCTGGCTGGCGCTGAAGGACCTGTCGAAGACCATTCATCAGTTCGCCACCACGGTGGCGCCGGGTGACGACGCGACACGGGCGATGACGGTCATGCTGCGCAAGCTCGCCGGTTTCTCTGGCCTGTTGCACGAGAATATGTACCGTTTCACCGGCTGGCGTTTCCTCGAGATCGGCCGGCGGATCGAGCGCGGCATCCAGATCGCCCGTACGCTAGCCCGACTGACAAGGTCCGGTGCGCCGGACGGCTCGCTCGACATGATGCTGGAGATCGGCGACAGCGTCATGACCCACCGCCGGCAATATCCGGTGCGGGCCGGACGGCGCACGGTGATCGACCTCTTGGCGCTCGACCCACTCAACCCGCGCTCGATCCTGTTCCAGCTCGAACGGCTGAAGGCGGAGATCGGCCTGTTGCCATCGGTTGGGCCGGAGGGGCATATGTCGGTCGCGGCCAAGGAAATCCTGCAGCTCAACACGGCAATTGCCGTCATGGAGCCATCGGAGATGTCGGCGGAGGTGCTGGACGATCTCGCAACTGAGATCGGCAACCTCTATAGCAGCCTGGCTAAAGCGTATTTCGGTTAACATGCTGTACGATATCAGGCTTCATCTCAGCTACGATTATGACGCCGCGGCCGGTGGCAGCCGGCATCAGGTGCGTGTATTGCCGCCGACCATTGCCGGCGTGCAGCGCGTGATCGCGGCCTCGCTTTCGTTTGTGCCGACCCCATCGGAGCGCACGGATTTTGCCGATTTCTTCGGCAACAATGTCACCGTGATCGCCTTTCGCGACGTCCATGACGGGCTCGACATCAGAATGAGCGCGCGCGTGTCGGTGTCACGGCCGGAGCCTGGGCTCGACGTGTCGCCCGATCTGCAGCGCCTGCGGGAAGAACTCGGCGCCGTACGGTCACTGGCGCCGGATGCACCGCATCACTTTCTCGCCGCCAGCGATCATGCCGGCATCGATGCGGCGATCACCGCCTATGCCCGCGACAGCGCCGGCGGCTCGACGGTCGGCATGGCCATCGATCTGTGCAACCGCATCCACCGCGACTTCACCTATGACGGGGAAGCGACCACGGTGCGTACCGGGGCCAGCGATGCCTTCCGTTTGAAGCGGGGCGTGTGCCAGGACTTCTCCCACATCATGATCGCCGGCCTGCGCGGGCTAGGTATTCCTGCGGGTTATGTCAGCGGCTTCCTGCGCACCATTCCCCCGAAAGGGAAGCCGCGGCTCGAAGGCGCCGATGCCATGCATGCCTGGGTCAAGGTGTGGTGTGGGCGCGATGCCGGCTGGCAGGAATTCGACCCGACCAATGGCATGCGGGCCAGCAACGACCACATCACCGTTGGCTATGGCCGCGACTATTCCGACGTGGCTCCGATCGTCGGCGTGCTGAAAACCACCGGCGGCCAGGTCGGCGACCAGGCCGTCGACGTCATCCCGGTCGCGCTCGAGAAGGCCTGACAGCCTCGAAGCACAGCTTCTCAACAACGGCCATGCCCGTTATGCTCGGTCGAAACTTCGGGGAGGATCGGTCGGCAGGCATGCTGATGCGGAGTTCGGTATTGACGGCAATCAGTGTCATCATCCCGGCGCACAATGCGGCGGCAACCATTGCGGCCACGCTGGCCTCGCTTCGTTCCGAAGCCGAGGTTATCGGCGAGGTGCTGCTGGTCGACGATTCCTCCTCGGACGGGACGGCAGAAGCCGCGCTGAATGCCGCCACGCAATTCTCGTTGCCGTTGCGCGTGCTCAAGAGCAGCTGCCGGGACGCGGGCGGCTCCCGCAATGTGGCGCTGGCGCAGGCGCAATGCTCCTGGATCTACCTGATCGACGCCGACGACTTGCATCTGGAGGGCGGGCTGCGGTCGATGCTGGTCCGGGCGGGGGAGCAACCGGCCGCCGACATGGTGATCGGCGCCTACCGTCGGCGCACCGATGGCGAGAACCGGAACCTCAAGCTTCCAGCCGGCTACATAGAAGACGGTATAGCCAATGCCTCGGCCTATCTGGAAGGTCACATTCGCTCGATCGCCGTGGGCAGTGCGCTGGTTTCCCGGCGCGTCGTCGGCGACACGCGCTTCCCGACCGGGCTTGCCTATGACGAGGACACGCTGTTCTGGTCCAGGCTGATGGGCAGGGCGTCGCTTGCCCTGATCGTGCATCCCGTCATGATCTACCACGTTTCGGCAGTGCGTTCCGATGATCGCTTCATCACCAGGCCGGTGCGCCGCTTTCTCGACTGGCGGCTGGCGCTGCGCGAGCTGACTGACTGTGGCATCCCACTGTCGTCGCTAAAGACCAGGGAGGGGCTGGTCGCCCTCAAGATCGCCCGGGTTCACTATGCGCGCGGCGATCTGGAGACGGCGGCGCGGTTCCTGAGGATCGCGGCGGCGGCGCCGAAGGTGCGGTCGAACACCTGGCGTTGCAGGCGCTACCAGCTGAAGCTGGCGCTGCGGCGCTGGTTTTCCTCTCCGCGCGTCCAGTTGCAACGTGCCTGAATCAGCCCCGCCGCAGCTTGCCGTCATTGTCATCGGCTATCGCGCGCCGGCTCAAATCGTCGAGGCGGTGACATCCCTGCTGGATCAGGATGAGCCGCTCGAGATCATGGTGGTCAACTCGGGCGGAGGCGAGGTCCTGGCGCTGCTGACCGGCGCCGGGGTCAAGGTGCCAGTGATCGAGGTCGGTCGAAGGCTGTTTGTAGGCGCAGCCCGCAACCTCGGCATTGCGGCCACCAAAGCGCCTTTCGTTGCCTTTCTTGCCGATGATTGCCTCGCCTGTTCGGGCTGGGCCGAGGCACGGATGCAGCGGCATCTGGCTGGCGACCGCGCCGTGGCGAGCGCGATGGTGAATAGCCATCCGCGCAATCTGATCGCCTGTGCGGCTCATCTGATCATGTTCATGCGACGGCTTCCCGGTCTGCCGTCGGATCGTGCGCTGCGTTACGGCGTGTCGTTCGATCGGCGGCTGTTCGATGAATTTGGCTTGTTCGATGAAACCATGCCTGCTGCCGAAGACACCGAATTCCTGGGGCGGCTGCCGCAGGAACTGCAGCCGGTGTGGGAGTCTAAGGTGCAAACCGTTCATCGCAACGAAACCCGGCTGTCCAGATTGCTTGCCGATCAGTACAGGCGCGGCTGTCGCCGCGGCGATTACCTCGCAGCGTCCGCCCTGAACACTCCGTTTCGGTGTTTTCGCGACACGTTTCGCGATCGGCGGAATGCCCGCAAGCTGGCGAAGATCGGGCTTTCCGATCGGGATCGAACTTTCGCGATGATGTCGATGCCAATTGTCTGGCTTGCCCTGCTGGTCAAATCCGTGGGTGTCTATATTGGCGTGCGAAATCGCGTGAAAGCGGCAACAAGAAAATGATAACGAGCCAAATCAAGCCTCGACGCTGGCGACGGAGCCGACTGTTCTGGACGCGGCAGAGAACGGTCGCAGTTTTCAGCTATCGTTATGACGCGCATCTGGTTGCCGATCTGATCACCAATATCGATCCGGTAGTTGACGGCTGGATTGCCTATGACGATCGCGGGGCGACCGGCGTGTTCAGCAGCGAGCCGCAGCGGCGGCGGATCTTGCTCGACGCAGCGCATGAAGCTGCCGCCGACTGGATCCTGGCTATTGATCCCGATGAGCGGCTGGAACGCGGTACCGCGGAGCGGATCGGACAGCTGACGGGGGATTACAGGCGCATGGCCTGGGGGTTCCGGCTCCGCGAATTGTATTCGCCGACCGAGTACCGGGTCGACGGGCTGTGGGCCGAAAAGTTCCAGTATCGTCTGTTCAGAGCCTACGATCCGGCGAAGTACCGACCAGAGGACCTGCACGGGCTCTGGTATCCTCCCGATCTTGGTTTCAAGGCCCGCAACAGCGGGCTCAACCTCTATCATTTAAAGATGATGGAGCCGAAGCGGCGGATCGCCCGCCGCAATCTCTACCACCACCTGGATCCAAAGGGGCTCCTGCAGGATGTGGGCTATGACTACCTTGCCGATGAGGCAGGGGCCGTGTTCGAACAGATTCCGCCCGGGCGCGACTACCATCCGCCTCACGTCGACGATGGCGGCCTCTGGATGGCCGTGCCGGCTGGTGCCACCATTGGTGGACCCGACCACATTCCATAGCAACGGGGTGGAACCAGCAGTCGGCCTGGCGCTTATCTACGAGAAAAATTTCATGGAGCGGGCATGCTTGACAAATCTGGGACGCCATCCGGCCGGTCGGCTGCCGGACGGGGGGACGATGGAGCGCCGAAGAACGGCGCGCAGACCGCTGCCGAACAGGCCTCGCTCACCTATATCAGCGACAGCGAGCCGGGGATCCGGCGCCTGAAGGCGGGCGAAGGCTTTTCCTACAAGGGCGCGAAAGGACAGGCCGTCGGCGCGGCAGCCATTGCCCGCATCAAGGCGCTGGCCATTCCGCCGGCATGGACGGATGTGTGGATCTCGCCCGATCCCGCCGGCCACATCCAGGCGACCGGCCGCGACCAGCGCGGGCGCAAACAGTACCGCTACCATCCGCTGTGGGCCGCCGAGCGCGACGGCGCCAAATACTCCAGCCTTGTCGCCTTTGCCGAAAGCCTGCCGGAGCTGCGCCGCCGGATCGATGCCGATCTGCGCCGCCGTGGCCTGCCGGCCGAGCGCGTCGTGGCGGCAATTGTCTGGCTGCTCGACAACACGATGATCCGGGTCGGCAATGCCGCCTATGCCCGCGACAACAAGAGCTTTGGGCTGACGACGCTACGCGACCGCCACGTCGACATCAAGGGATCGAGCCTGCGCTTTGCCTTCAAGGGCAAGTCCGGCAAGGAATGGAAATTGAAGCTGGTCGACCGCCGCATCGCCCGGGTCGTGCGCGGCGCGCAGGATATTCCGGGGCAGCAACTGTTCCAATATCTCGACGAGGATGGCGAGAGGCATGGAGTGCGCTCCGACGATGTCAACCGCTATATCCGCGACGCGATCGGCGCCAATTTCAGCTCCAAGCATTTCCGCACCTGGGGCGGCACCATCCATGCCGCGTCGCTGTTTGCGCGGACGGAGCTTCCCGAAAGCCAGGCGCAGACCAAGCGTGTAATGAACGCCGTCATCGACAAGGTGGCCGAGCGGCTCGGCAACACACGCGCCGTCTGCCGCAAATGCTACATCCATCCACAGGTTTTCGAAGCCTGGGTGGAAGGGCGGCTGCTTAGCGAAATGACCGAGGCCAACAAGCGCAAGCGATCGATAGACGGTCTCGATGATGAAGAGGCTCTTGTGCTGAGATGGTTGAAGGCAAGCGAAGGCTGACAAAAATGGCGTAACTTTTTTGTCGACGCCATGTCGGCATAGGCCCTACTGTTTCGTCCTTTGAGACAGAAAAGGACGTCCCATGCTCTACGCTATCCTCTGCTATGCCTCCGAAGATGTCGTCTCCTCCTGGAGCAAGGCACAGGATGACGAGGTCATGGCAAAGCTCATGCATGTGCAGGAAAAATACGCTCAAGCCGGCCGGCTTGGGCCGGTGGCGCGGCTTTTGCCCACCACCGCCGCGACGACGCTGCGCAAGGTCAAGGGCGAATCGGTCGTCATCGACGGCCCGTTTGCCGAGACCAAGGAACAGTTCCTCGGCTTCTACACGCTGGAATGCGCCGATCTCGACGAGGCCGTCGACTTCGCGCGCGAGCTTTCCGAGGTCAATCCCAGCGGCGGATCCTATGAGATCCGACCGGTTTCCGTCTTCAACCCAACCAGAGTAGCCACATGACAGACCTCGCCTGGATAAGCTCGGCGATCAGCGCTGCCCGCCCGCAGGCTATGGGTGCGCTGCTGCGCTATTTCCGCAATCTCGATACGGCGGAGGAAGCTTTCCAGGACGCGTGCCTGAGGGCACTCAAGAACTGGCCGCAGAACGGGCCGCCGCGCGATCCTGCGGCCTGGCTGATCTTTGTCGGCCGCAACACCGGCATCGACGCGGTGCGCAAGCGCGCCAAGCAGGCGCCGATGCCGGAAGAGGACCAGATCTCGGACTTGGAAGATGCCGAGAGCGATATCGCCGAACGGCTGGACGGCGCGCACTACCGCGATGACATATTGCGGCTCTTGTTCATCTGCTGCCATCCGGATCTGCCGCCTACGCAGCAGATCGCGGTGGCGCTGCGCATCGTCTCCGGTCTCACCGTCAAGCAGATCGCGCGTGCGTTCCTGGTCGGCGAAAGCGCCATGGAACAGCGCATCACGCGCGCCAAGGCGCGCATTGCCGATGCCGGCGTGCCGTTCGAGACGCCCGGCGCGGTCGAGCGCTCGGAGCGGCTCGCCGCCGTTGCCGCCATGGTCTATCTGATCTTCAACGAAGGTTATTCCACCAACAGCGGCGAGGCGCCGGCGCGTGCGCCGCTTTGCGAGGAGGCGATCCGGCTGGCGCGCCTGTTGCTGCGGCTGTTCCAGACCGAACCGGAGATCATGGGCCTGACGGCATTGCTTTTGCTGCAGCATGCGCGCGCGCCGGCCCGCTTCGACGAGAATGGCGAGATCGTGCTGCTCGACGACCAGGACCGCTCGCTGTGGAGCCGCAAGATGATCGACGAAGGCCTGGCGCTGGTCGACAAGGCCCTGCGCCACCAGAAGCCCGGACCCTACCAGGTGCAGGCGGCGATCGCCGCCCTTCATGCGCGGGCGGCAACCCCCGAGGAGACCGACTGGACAGAGATCGACCTGCTCTACAGCCTGCTGGAGGCGATGCAACCTTCGCCGGTGGTGACGCTGAACCGTGCCGTTGCGGTCGCCAAGGTGCGCGGGCCGGAAGCTGCCCTTGCCATGATCGAGCCGCTTGGCGAGAGGCTGTCCGGCTATTTCCACTTCTTCGGCCTCAAGGGCGGTCTGTTGATGCAGCTCGGCCGTGGCGAAGAGGCGCGTGTCGCCTTCGATCGCGCCATTGCGTTGGCCAACACGGCAGCGGAAGCCGCCCATATCCGCATGCATATCGACCGGCTGATGCGGGACGGAGCCGTGAAGGCGCCGGCGAAGACAGCGCATTAAGCCTGTTCCTCCTCTGGCTCAATCGTGCAATCCCGGCTTGGACCATGCCGGGGTGGCGATTTTCCCCTGAAACGAGTAATGGCACGCCATGACAGCGCCCGCGGCATGCGGGCGACAACGGCGCCAAGGCTCGACCGCCGCCCTATGATGGCGAGCGGATCTGAAAGGGACAAAAATGACGATAGCGAAGGAAACGGCAGAACTTCTGGCGAAACTGGGTGTGGCCAAGGACGCGCTGACCGGCGGCGACCTCGTCGTGCGCAGTCCGGTGACGGGTGAACAGATCGCGGCGCTGAAGACGATTTCGCCGGCCGATGCGGCCAAGACCATCGATGCCGCGCACACGGCGTTCCAGGTTTGGCGGATGGTGCCGGGTCCCCGGCGCGGCGAACTGGTGCGGCTGCTCGGCGAGGAGTTGCGCGCGCACAAAACCGAGCTCGGCCGGCTGGTTTCGATCGAGGTCGGCAAGATCCCGTCGGAAGGCCTCGGCGAAGTCCAGGAAATGATCGACATCTGCGATTTCGCCGTCGGCCTTTCCCGCCAGCTCTACGGTCTGACCATCGCCACCGAGCGTCCGGGACATCGCATGATGGAGACCTGGCATCCGCTCGGCGTCGTCGGCGTCATTTCGGCCTTCAACTTCCCGGTCGCGGTGTGGTCGTGGAACGCGGCGCTGGCGCTGGTCTGCGGCGACGCCGTGGTGTGGAAGCCCTCGGAAAAGACGCCGCTGACGGCGCTCGCCTGCGAGGCGATTTTTGCCGGCGCGGTCAAGCGCTTCGGCGCGGATGCGCCGCAGGGCCTGGCACCGGTGCTGATTGGCGACCGCTCCGTCGGCGAGATCCTGGTCGACCACCCGAAGGTGGCGCTGGTTTCTGCCACCGGCTCGACCCGCATGGGCCGGGATGTCGGCCCCCGGCTGGCCAAGCGCTTTGCCCGCGCCGTGCTCGAGCTCGGCGGCAACAATGCCGGCATCGTCTGCCCGACCGCCGATCTCGACATGGCGCTGCGCGCCATCGCCTTTGGCGCCATGGGCACCGCGGGCCAGCGCTGCACGACGCTGCGGCGCCTGTTCGTGCATGACAGCGTCTATGACACGCTGCTGCCGCGGCTGAAGAAGGCCTATGAGAGCGTCTCGGTCGGCAATCCGCTGGAGACGTCTTCGCTCGTCGGGCCGCTGATCGACAAGGCGGCCTTCGACGCCATGCAGAAGGCGCTCAAGGAAGCCACCGCTCACGGCGGCAAGCTGACCGGCGGTTCGCGGGTCGAGAATGGCCATCCCGATGCCTATTACGTGCATCCGGCGCTGGTCGAAATGCCGAAGCAGGTGGCTCCCGTCACCGAAGAAACCTTCGCGCCGATCCTCTACGTGATGAAATATTCCGATTTCGATGCAGTGCTTGACGAGCACAATGCGGTCGGCGCCGGACTGTCGTCGTCGATCTTCACCCGCGACCTGCAGGAATCCGAGCGCTTCCTCGGCGTCGATGGTTCGGATTGCGGCATCGCCAACGTCAACATCGGCACGTCGGGCGCCGAGATCGGCGGCGCCTTCGGCGGCGAGAAGGAAACCGGCGGCGGCCGCGAGAGCGGCTCCGATGCCTGGAAGGCCTATATGCGCCGCGCCACCAACACGGTGAACTATTCCAAGGCGCTGCCGCTGGCGCAGGGCGTGTCATTCGACATCGATTGAGATGCTGCGCCCGGCTTTTGACCAGTTGATCTACCCGAACCCGTCGGGCGGATCGCTGCCGCTCGCGCGGAGCGTTCCTCTTTCAGGCTTCGCCCCCGCTGTCCAGATGTCCGTATCCCGACGGCGGAAAGGCCACCTCGGCCATGCGCCCGGACGGGTCCTCGCGGTCGGCACGATCGGCTGCGCAACAGCGTCTGCGCCGAACGTTCAGCCAGCGTGCGGCGACGCCGGTCGGCAGGCTTCGAACGCGGCATCGATAACGGCAAGCTTGGCGGCCTGGACGGTCATGTATTCCTGGTAGAAGCTGTTCGACACCCACATCACCGAATGCCCGCGCTGGCCTAGCCAGCCGACGCTGCCGAGCTTTTCGGCGTCCCGCAATTTGCGCGCAAGATGGGTGCGCGAGAGTTTTAGCCAACTGGCGAATTCGCCGATCGAAACCACGCTGGTCGGGATCCGGTCGAGGGCGGCATTGTCGGGATCGATGCCGGACATCAGCCAATCCATGACGATGCCGCCATTGTTGAGCCAGATGAACAGCGAAAACGTCTGCTTGGGCTCACGCACAGGGTTGGAGGAGAGCAGGCCTTCCGCCACCATCGGCTGCAGCCTGGCAATCATGCCGTGCTGCTCGAGAAACGCGGCGAGGCGGTTGCCGCTGTCGAGACCGTCGAGCGTGCGCAGATGCGCAACCACCCAGCCATCGAATTCCTTCAGCGTCGCTGCCGTCACCTGAAAGGGATGGGCTCGTCCATCACCGGTGTGCGGCAGGTATTCGATGATGTGATAGTGCAGCATCTCCTTGATGAAGGCTTCAGCCGTGTTGCGGCTGGCGACGGAATAGTGAAGCACTGCATCGATGAAGCGGGCCAGTGTCAGTTCCGTGCGGGGATCGCGCGGGTCGCGGGCGAAATGCAGGGCTAGGCCGGTGTGAGCCAGCAGCCAGCGCTGTTGCGTGGCGAATACGGCGGCCAGGCGTGGGCTCGTTTCATAGATATGCAGCAGCGCCTTCGACTGCGCCTCGACATGACGGTGCAGCGCCGGATGGCCGGCAATATATTCGAAATTCAGCGCCATCCTCCTCGTCCTCCGGCCAGCCCCCCGGCAGCGAAGACGTGCAATCACATTTCCAGCCTTAGCCGCCCGCGTCCAGCCATGCCAACCCGGACAAAAGGCCTAGAGCGAGCCTGGGCTATCGTTCCGGCTATTACGGCCGCAACCGCGAGGTGATGGAGAGCCATCGCGTCCTAGCCACGAACACCACATCGTGGCAAACTTCTTGTTAACCACATGCTCGGTGAAAATATCGGATTAACCTAAGATGACACTATCGAGGTTAAGTTCCGTACCTTAGCGTTCAATATGAGTTCAAGGGATGTGTGGATTCGGGGGTTATTTCGGGTCAATCCGGGATGCGGAAGCTTTGCTCACGCACATGGTAGCCGCAATTGCCCATCGTGGGCCGGATGAGCAAGGGAAATTCGTAGCACCCGATGCCGGGCTCGGGCATGCGCGGCTGTCGGTGATCGGCATCGGCGATGGCCAGCAACCGATGTCCGACGAGGCCGGCAATTTGACGATTGCGTTCAACGGCGAGATTTTCAACTACATAGAACTGCGCGAAGGGCTGATCGCCAAGGGCCGGCACTTTCGGACGTCGAGCGACACAGAGGTCATCCTTCAGCTCTATGAGGAGATGGGCGAAGACTGCTTGTCTCTCCTGAACGGTGATTTCGCCTTGGCGATATGGGACAATCGGCAGCGACGAATGGTGCTTGCACGAGACCGGATGGGTGTCCGGCCGCTGTTCTACACAAGTAAGGACGGGGTGCTTTACTTTGCCTCGGAGATCAAAGCCCTGCTGAAGGTCCCGGGCGTCTCCGCTGAAATTGATCCGATTGCGCTGGATCAGATCTTTACGCTGTGGGCGCCGATCGCTCCGCGCACGGCGTTCCGCAATATCCACGAGTTGGAACCGGCAAGTGTGATGATCGCGACGCAGGGGCAGGTCACGGTCAAACGGTACTGGCACCTGGACTATCCGCATCGTGATGAGCCGTCGAAGATCACGAACGAGGACCACGCGGCAGAGGAATTGCAAGCCCTTCTGACCGATGCGGTGAGGCTTCGCATGCGGGCCGACGTGCCGGTCGGTTCCTATCTTTCCGGAGGGCTCGATTCGTCGCTCGTTTCGGCGCTTGCCGCCGGCATGACTCCTCGGAGACTGGAGACATTTTCCGTAACCTTCGACAGCGCCGAGCATGACGAAAGCGCCTTTCAGACCGAAATGGCCTCGGCGCTCGGCACGCGCCACCACGCCATAGAATGCGGCGCCCGCGATATCGCCAGCGTCTTTCCTGAGGTCATCCGCTTTGCCGAGCGGCCGATCATCCGCACGGCGCCAGCGCCACTCTACAAATTGTCCGCGCTGGTTCGCCAAGCCGGCCTGAAGGTGGTGCTGACGGGTGAAGGCGCCGACGAGGTCTTCGCCGGCTACGACGTCTTCAAGGAGGCGCGTGTCCGCCGGTTCTGCGGGCGGCAGCCCACATCGCGCATAAGGCCGCAGCTGTTCCGCCGGCTTTACCCGTATCTGCCGGGCCTGCAACAGCAATCGGTGGAGTATCTGGCTGCCTTCTTCGGTACCAGCAACGCTGCCCTCGACGATCCGCTGTTCTCGCATCGGCCACGCTTCAAGACCACGGCGGCGGCGAAAATCTTCTTTTCCGGCGACCTGCGCGCGACGTTGAAGGGTTATGACGCAGCTGAAGAGCTGACCAGCCGCCTACCCGAGGCGTTTTCCCTATGGCATCCGCTGCATCAGGCGCAATATCTCGAAACCCGCTTCCTCCTGCCCGGCTACATCCTCTCCAGCCAAGGCGATCGGATAGCCATGGCGCACGGCATCGAAGGGCGGTTTCCTTTCCTGGATCATCGCGTGGTAGAGTTCGCGGCAAGACTTCCGCCGGAGATGAAACTGAAAGGCTTGATGGAGAAGCACATATTGCGCAAGGTGGCCAGGCACTACCTTCCGGCGGCGATCGGTAAACGCACCAAGCAACCTTACCGCGCCCCGGAGGCCCGCTCCTTCGTCGGGGCGGAGGAACTAGACTATGTTCGTGACTGCCTTGGCGAGGCGAGCATTACCGCCGGCGGCCTGTTCAACGCCAAGGCGGTGGCCAAGCTCCACGAGAAATGCCGCATTGAGACCGCGACCGGATTTCGCGACAACGCCGCCTTCGTCGGCATTCTGTCGACGCAGCTGTGGCAGAAGAATTTCGCCGGCCAAGCGGTCGGCGCGGTAAGAGCGGCCTGAGACGGCGAGGAAAAGGAAAGACATGATGACGGCAATCAAGGACAGGGTCAGAAGCTTTATCGTCGACAACTTCCTGTTCGGCGACATCTCCTACAAACTGTCGGATTCAGCCTCGCTGATTGAGAACGACATTATCGACTCGACTGCGGTGCTTGAGCTGGTGGCCTTCATCGAGGACAATTTCGGCATCGCGATGGTGGATGCCGACATCGTTCCGGCCAACCTGGACTCGCTTGACCGCATCTCGTCCTTCATCGAGGCGAGAGCACAAACACTGGCAGCGTAAGCGCCAACGGCGAGGAACGTCCAGTGCGGATCGAGCATTTTCTGGTGGCGAAGGCTGCTGCCCACCCGGCCAAGACGGCATTGGTCACTAGGGGCAAAAAGCTGAGCTACGAAGAACTCGACGACCTTTCGAGCCGGCTGGCCACCGCTCTCTTCATGAATGGGATCAGGCGCGACGACCGCGTCCTGATCTTCATGGACAATTGCTGGGAGGCCGCCGTATCGATCTTTGCCGCACTCAAGGCAGGTGCGACCTTCAGTCCGATCAACCCCTCCACAAAGGCCGACAAGCTCGGTTACATCATCGCCGATTGCGACGCCAGGGCGGTCCTGACGCAGGCGAAGCTGATGCCCGTGGTCACCGAAGCCTGCGCATCGCAAGGCAAGACCGGCATCTTCGTGGCTTCCACTCCTGGGGCCGATGGGCAATGCCCGGCAGGGGCCGCGTCCCTGACTGACTGCCTGACGTTCGATGGCGCGGAGGTAGACCATCGCGGCATCGACGTCGACCTTGCGATGCTGATCTACACGTCAGGTTCGACCGGCCGGCCCAAGGGTGTGATGATGACGCATCGCAATTGCGACGCTGCCGCGGGGTCGATCGCCACCTATCTGCGCAACGCGCCGGACGACATCATCCTGAACGTCCTCCCGCTTGCCTTCGACTATGGCCTCTACCAGTTGCTGATTGCAGTCAGGCTCGGGGCCACGCTGGTGCTCGAGAAGTCCTTCGCCTTCCCGCACGAGATCTTCGAACGCATCCGCAAAGAGGGCGTCACCGGCCTTCCGCTGGTGCCTACCATGGCGGCGATGATCCTGCAGATGCGTGATCTGGCGCCGGGTTTCCTGCCCAGCCTCCGCTATGTTTCCAACACCGCGGCCGCCTTACCACCAGCCCACATAGAACGCCTGCGCTCGCTGCTGCCCGGCGTCCGGATCTATTCGATGTATGGGCTGACCGAATGCAAGCGCTGCACCTATTTGCCACCCGAGGAACTTGACCGCCGGCCAGGGTCGGTCGGCATAGCCATCCCCAACACGGAAGCCTTTGTCGTCGACGACCTTGGACAACGCGTGCCGGCGGGCGCGGCAGGTGAGCTCGTTATCCGCGGTCCGCACGTCATGCAGGGCTATTGGCGCAACCAGGCCGCGACGGAACGAGCGCTCCGGCCGGGGCCTAACCCTTGGGAAAAGGTGCTCTATACGGGCGACCTGTTCCAGACCGACGAGGACGGCTTTCTCTATTTTGTCGGGCGTAAGGACGACATCATCAAGACGCGTGGCGAGAAGGTCGCCCCCAAGGAAGTGGAGGCCGTGCTCCACGCCCATCCAGGTATCGCGGAAGCGGTGGTCGTCGGCGTGCCGGATCCGGTGCTGGGGCATGCGATCGGCGCGCTCGTCGTGCGGTCCGACCCGGCGCTTGGCGGAAAGGACATCATTCGTCACTGCGCGCGCCACCTGGAGGATTTCATGGTCCCCAAAATCATAGAGTTCCGCAGCGAATTGCCGAAGACGGAGTCGGGCAAGGTCAGCCGCCGGCTCGCGGCTGAGATGATGGAGGCCGAGCAATGAACATCGGCTCAACCCAGGATGCGCCGGCCTTCACGCAAGCCCTGGCCATCGATCCCGCCGCCGAAACGGACAGGATCGTGGCGGCGCTGCGCGAGCAGTTGCGCGGCATTCGCAAGCGCGGCCTCGTGCTCGGTCTTTCGGGCGGTATAGATTCCAGCGTTTCGGCTGCATTGGCCGCGCGGGCCGTCGGCCACCATAATGTGCTGTGCGTCCTCATGCCGGAAAGCGATTCCGACCCCGAAAGCCTGCGGCTCGGTCATCTGGTCGCCGACACTTTCGGCGTCGAGGCCGTTGTGGAGGATATCGGGCCGACCCTGCGGGCAATGGGCTGCTATGAACGCCGCGACGCCTTCATCCGCGAAATGGTCCCGGACTATGGCAAGGGCTGGGCCTCGAAGATCGTGATCGCGAACGTGCTCGAAGGCGAGGGCTACAACATCTCGTCGCTGGTGGTGCAGGACCCGCAAGGCAAGCAGACGAAACTGCGGATGCCGGTGGCGGTCTATCTCGGCATCGTTGCCGCCACCAACATGAAGCAGCGCACCCGCAAGCAGATCGAATATTATCATGCCGACCGGCTGAACTTCGCCGTGCTCGGCACACCGAACCGGCTGGAATACGACCAGGGGTTCTTCGTCAAGAACGGCGACGGCGCCGCCGACGTCAAGCCGATCGCGCATCTCTACAAGACGCAGGTCTATGCGCTAGCCGCCTATCTCGGCATTCCGGAAGAGGTCCGCAACCGGCCGCCGACCACCGACACCTACTCGCTCGCGCAGACGCAGGAAGAATTCTACTTCTCCCTGCCTTACGATCGGATGGATCTGTGTCTCTACGGCCTCAACAACGGCGTGTCCGCCGAGGTGGTAGGGCAAGCGGCGGGATTGACCGCCTCACAGATCGAACGCGTCTGGGCCGACATCGCCGCCAAGCGAAAGGCAACGCGCTATCTGCACCTGCGCCCGCAGCTCGTTGACGGCGTGGACGAAGTCGGCTCCTGACCTGATGCATATCGAGCAAAAGTGATCCGGTTTTGCGATACGACATGCATCAAGAAAAACTTAGAGCGCATCGCATGAACCCGATTTCATGCGAGGCGCTCTAAGCTCTTGTTTTTATGCGATTCCGGATGGAAACCGCGCACCCTTGGAATTGCTCTAGGCGGAACGCTTCAGGTGAAGCGGCCGCCGATCAACTGGCTCCACTGCTCGCCCGCAAGCCCGTTCAGAAAGACCTGCGCGTTCTTCATGGCATCCAGAAGCTCGGGATCGCGTGAATGCACGACGGTCGAGGCGACCGGTATGAAGGCTATGCGTCTTACAAGCATGGCCTCCAGAAGTGTGGGCTGGACGCGGCCGCGCAAGCCGGAGACACCGCGCCGGGCGGCATGCTCGACCAGGCAATCGATCACCGGCCCGGCCTGGCCGGGAAGAGCGAGGACCTGCAGCACGCGGCCGATCCCGTCGGGTCGAGCGTAGTAGGCGAAAGCGCCGACATTGGCGCCGTTCGGCGATGCCACCGACACGTAGACAAGCTCTCCGAAATCCGGCTTTTGCGCCGCATCGCCCAGAATATGGTCGAGCTGACCTTCCGCCCACTGCGGACGTAGCGGAAATTGGGCGCAAAGCGGCTCCAGCAGCCCCGCAAAGCTGCCGCTGTTGATCTCGGAGGTCCGAAATGCCCCCCGGCTCGATGCGTTGGCGACGACGCCGGTCCAGCGTCGTTGACCGCCCTCCATTTTGCGAAGGTAGAGCCGGTCGACCATCCGGGCGAGCGGGTTGAACATCCAGGCAAGCTTCATGTGATTGGCAAAAAGGCTGAGCATGAAGGTCGCCGGCCGCATCACGCGAACCCAGTCAAGGCTGTATTGCGGCAGCACTACGCCGCGAAGCCGCGTCCACAGTTTCACGGACGTATCATTGGCGGTTTCGCTGAAGGAGATGTCCTGCGGACCATCGAGGAAGGCCTTCAACAGGCGGGCACCGGCCATCGGATCGGTCTCGTGATCCTCGACCATCAGCGAGCTGCAGATGGCAGCGTAGAGCTGCCGGCCGTTGAATTTCATCGGCAGCGCATGAACGCCGACGAACCCGGAAACCTGGCCGGCGTCATTGACATGGACAAGCGAACGGAGCCCGCTGCCCCAGTCGGGTGCGTCCAGATAAAACCGCCTCATGTAATCGACGAGGGAGGCCGGCGCTGGCCCCCGCTTCTTGCGCAGCATGCGTTGAAACATGCCCGCGACGGCCGCAAGGTCGGCCTGATCGAGGGCGCGGACGACGCTCACGCCGGGCTCCCGGTTCCGGGAACCCGGCCACCATGTTTGCGCGCCATGGCGACACGGGGCTGGCCGTCGGCCTTCACGGCAAAGGTTGGGGTTTCGTAGGATTTCGTTCTCGATAAAAGGGTTGCTATCTGCCGATCTTGACCTTCGCCGAACTCAAACAGCAGCCATCCGCCTGGCATGAGGAAAGCTGCGGCATCCCGGACCAGCCTTTGGAGGATCGAAATACCGTAAGGGCCGCCGTCGAAAGCTTCCCGAGGTTCGTTCTCCAACAGATGCGCGCTCTCGCTATCGAGACGGGACGACGAAATATAGGGCGGGTTGCACACGACCATGTCGGCAGCGCCGTGGAGGCCGTCACCCTCGATCGCGGCAAATAGGTCGCCTTGCCGGACCTTGATCCTGTCCTGCAGGGCGAGGCGCACAACATTGCGGCGGGCAAGCGAAACCGTGCTGTCGGTCAGGTTCGCCGCCCATGCCCGAGCCCGAGGACATTCGCTGACGATGCCCACGGCAAGATTGCCGCTGCCGCAGCACATGTCGATCAGGATGGTTTCGTGCGCCTGTTCGCCAAGAATGGCCGCGGCCGTCCGGCCAAGCAGTTCCGTTTCGGCTCGCGGCACCAGAACGTCAGGCGCGAGTTCCAGCTCAACCCGCATGAAGCGGTGCAATCGCGGCCAATTGCGATCGTTTGCACGGCCGGCAGGAGGGCTGTGATGCTGCGGCAACGAAATTCCCTATGCTGAGGGGATGAAACGCGGGTTCCCTGTTGTTACCAACTCTGGGTAAACTGATATTAAATATCATGATTGGATTGGGAGTAACCGGCCTATGTTGGCGGCGTCCTGTCCATCAATGGCGAATTCCTGTGCCGCCGCAAGCCGATCCATGCGCTAATTCAGAGCAACGCCTCGTACCGGTCTCCGATCTTTTCAATTTCGAAATCCGCCGCCCTGCTTTTCAGGATCGCGGCGGTTGTCGGCTGGTCGAGCATTCTGGCCATCGCCACTGCCAGGGCCGCGGCATCGCCGACCGGCACCAGGGCGCCGAAGCGGCCGTCATCAAGTATTTCGCGCGGGCCGTGCGGCGCGTCCGTGGAGACCACCGGAATCCCCGCTGCCATGGCCTCGACGAGAACATTGCCGAAGCCCTCGCTGGTCGATGATAGGACGAACAAGTCAGCTACGGCGTAGCAGGCCGCCGGATCATTGACATAGCCCGCAAACAGAACGTCTGCGCCGATACCGGATTCTTCGGCATAGGCGCGCAACTCGTCGCCCAGCGGACCCTCGCCGAAGATGACAAGCCGAGCCCGGCGGCCGGCGCGCAGCACAGCGAAGGCCCGCAGCAACGTCCAATGATCCTTAACGGGCACTAGGCGTCCGGCGGTGATGATGACGGGGCCGTCGCCCATCGCCGCGAGCTCTGCCTGCCAGGCGTAGGAGCGTTGCTGGGATGCCGCAGCCGGCGGCAGCGGGTTGTTGATGACCACGACCTTGGATTTCGGGAAGCCTCGGGCCACAAGATCGCCGCCGACGCCCTCAGAAACCGCGATGGCCCTGTCGGCACGGGCCGCAACCAGGGCCGAAAGCCAGACTGCCATTTTCGCGCCAAGGCTGCCGGAAGGCAGTGAGGCGGCGGCGTGGAAACTCGGGAAGAACCGCGCCTTGCTTCGCGCGAGGCAAAGCGCCAGCGCCACGACCAGATTGGCGAATTCCGGGGCGCTGTAGATCGCGTCGGGAGAAACGCGGCCAAGCAGGCCCGCGCTTCGCACGATGCCTTTCAATGTCGCCCACTTGCCATAACCCTCGCCGCGAATGGGGAGGCCGAAATCGACCAGATGTACGGCAGGCGAAAGCAGGGCGGCATTGGGCCCCTGCGCGTTCCAGGTAAAAAGCGTGACGTTGTGGCCGCGCGATGCCAGTTCGTTCGCCATCAGGACGAACACGCGCTCGGCGCCGCCGCCCCTGAGGCTGGCAATGTGAAAGACAATCCGCTTCGCCATTTCAGGCGCGGCTGGCAATGACGTCCGGGCGGTTCGGCGGAAGACGCATGTCGCGCACGATACCCAGGGTAATGGCGAGCAACATGCCAAGGATGATGCCGCCAATGGCCCCTAGGCCGATCATCACGACGGTGCGCGGGGGCCATGAACGGCCCTTTGGCGGCACTGCGGTTGAAATTACCTGCACATTGGTGCTGTCGATCTGTTCGCGCTCGGTTATCTGGCGTGCGCGCGACAGGAAGCTCTCATAGATAGCCGTCTTCGAGGCGGCGTCACGTTCAAGCTCACGCAAGGCGACCTCGGAATCGCTATCCGAGAACACGTTGCCCTTCAAGTCATTCATCTTGGCATTGAGGGAGGCCGACGAGGTTTTGGCGGCATCGAGATTGACCTTCGCCAGGCGCAGGGTGCGCGCGTATTCGGCGCTGAGTTGCGCGCTGACCGTGTTGTACTCCGTCTTCAGCCTGACGATCGACGGATGACGGGGGCCAAAGGTCATCGACTGCGAATCGATCTGCTGGCGCAGGCCGTTGGCCGTTGCGCGCAGCGCCACAAGCGCCTCCGACGTGGCGGGACCGGAATTGTTGCCGTTTGCGCCGGCGGCAAGCAGGGCGTCGTAACTTGCCTGGGCGGCGATGACGCGCGATTGCGTCTCCACGATCTGGCCGTTGAGCTGGGTCATGGTTTGCGAGGAAACAAGCTGCCCATTGCTGGTGGCCAGATTGTGGCTGCGCCTATAGGCCTCGACCTTCTCTTCGGCCGCCTGCACATCGCTCTTGAGCTGGCCCAGCCGCCCGTCCAGCGCGGCCGCGGCACGGCTGGCGCCGGAAGCCTCGGCGCTGGCCAGCTCTTCCTGGAAAGTCTTGACGATATCCTGCGAAATCAGGATCGCCTTAGCGGGGGTTTCCGCCGATACCATCAAGGTCGTGACAAACGACTTTTCATCCGCGATGCTGCTAACCCGTTCCGCCAGGTTCTTCAGGGCGGTAAGCTTTGGATCGGGTTTGGCGCCGTCCGTCCCTGTGCGGCTACGGTCCGCGTCGAAGAACTCCGGGTCACTGGCCAGGTCAAGATCGTCTACAACACGTGAAAGCACGCTGCCCGAGGTCAAGATGCGCTCTTTGCTGCGCGCGCTGAGCAGCTGTCCATCGACCTGGGCCGATTGCGGGTAAAGATCATTCGGAACAACCTGAAGATTGGCGGGATTGATGAGGATGTCCGTGGTCACGGTGTAGCGCTGCTTGCTCAGCAGAGCGTAGGCACCGCCGATGATCCCGCCGACGATTGCCAGCAGGCATACCAGAGCGAGGCCGGCGCGCAGCCAGACAAACAGACGCCCGAAATCGAGTTCGAGAAAGGTTCCGATCTTGTTGAGCGTCACCGTCGTGACGGGCTCGGCTACAGGCGGCGCCACGGGTGCAGGCGACACAGGGGCCGACGCTACAGGGGCCGACGTTACAGCTGGTGCCGCCGCATGTGCCATGATCGGCGCGGTTTGTTGCGGCTTTGGCCTGCTGGCGCGCCGCGCATTTTCGATCCGTTCATAGGGGCTAGTGCCGGCGGCGGCCGCGGCTGGAGGAGGACCGGAAGCGGCGGACATCATGCTAACCCTTTAATATTCAATACGCACAGGCTGCTTTACGGAAACATCGTTAATATTTCATTTTCAGGCGTGTCAGGCGCGTTCCGGAACAGCGATCTATCCACCCTTGGTTGGTGTTCTGCCACGCCCGTCGTAGCCTGGCAAAGCGTGCAGACGTTTCAAATCAAAGGTGCAAGAGGTCGTTGCGCGGGCACCCACAAGGAGCGGGCTTGGCGTCATGTCGCTGTTGATGCTGGTTGGCCTTGAAGCGTGCCGGTTTGGCGCCTATCCGGCTTTCGATAAGCGAGCAACAAGATGACGAGCAGCATGATATCCGGCGCCTTCGAAGAGAGGGCATTGTTTGACAATGCCGCGAGAATTGACGCGGCCGCTGCGATATGGGCGGCCCGAGGCGTATTGCGCAGGAGCTTGAAAAGGAACCGGAAGAAAGCAAACGCGAAGAGCAAGGCGATCGGCAGGCCGAATAGAAGCGTAAGAACGACCGGCGTGCTTTCGATGAAGGGGAGGTTGAGCTTTTCGTTGACGATCTTCAACAACTCGTTGGGATTCATGCCAAGCAGGATGTCCCTCCATTCAACGAACTTGAATACATCGTAGATCTTGACGCGCGCGTCGTAATTTTGATCAAAGAGCGTGTTGCTGAAGCGGTTCAGCAGCCCCGCCGAAAAGAGTATCGCAATCAGTATGGCGCCACCGGCCAGCGTCAGCATCACCACCAGGAGTTTGGCCTGGCGTTGATGTCTGGGTGACAGGTCCGGCCAAGGCAGGAACACGAGCAGGAACAGGATCTCGCCGCAAGCGAGCAGCAGGGCGGTGCGCGCGCCCGAAGCGGCCGTGCCGATGAAGAGAATGAAGATGCAAAGCGCGCACACCCAGATACGCCACCGCGTCAATGCAACGAAACCTATGGCGGTGGTGCAAAGCGCGCCCAGCGCCAGCGGATGGGCCGACAGTCCGATCGGCCGAAAGTCCAGCTCAACGAGGGGATAGGGCAGGAATCGATGCTGGGTGACGGCCTCGATCGTTCCGATGATGGCGCTGAGGACAATCATGCCGACGATGACGTTGCCAAGCGCCCTGCGCACATGGTCACCCAGGGCAAGCATGATCATCGCCGCGGCACAAGAGACCAGATAGGAATCGATTATGAAGCCGGCCGAGCCGGCACGGCCTATCACGAAGAGATAAGGCACCAGCCACAACAGCAGCAGCGAATATAACAATGTCGCCTTGAACAGCCTGACTTCATCGCCTTCGAGCCGAATTGGCCGGGTCGTGGCGATGACGACAAGCAGCAGAAAGATCGCATAGGTCCCGATATGCAGCTTTTCGGGAAACGACCCCCCCTCCGTCGAATAGGACATCACCATATTCATCAACTGCGGAGAGATGGTCGAGCGGAGCAGGAAAGCGAAGGCCGCGAGGAGAAAGAACAGGAGTGAGAGGGCGTCTTGGCGGCTGGCCTGGGCGGTCACGAACTGTTGCTCTGTGGGGGTGACACTCACGATTATCTGACCAGCGTTGCGGCTTGCGATTGAGATGGCAGGGGACGAACGCACCCCCGGGTACATTTTCCTGCACGAACGTAAAGGAATATGGATAACCCGATCTTAACAGTGGCGATGCCCGGCATGGGCCGCCACATGTCAGCTTTGCCGAATAGCCGGACACCGCTCATTGAAATCTCACCAAAGTGCGCCGCGTGGGAACGAATGCACGCAATGCACTTGCGCGACATGCATCGGCAGCCGGATTTACGCTATCTCGTGAAGTCGGTAACCCACACTTAATTGGCCAGTCGTATTGATGGCGATGCTTTGCACGGCGCCCGACGCGATGCCTGTGGACCGCACAATGGCATCAGGCGCCGGCGAAGCGCAGGAGATCAAGGTGAAGAAATTCTATTCGATTCAGTATCTTCGCGCCTGCGCCGCCTTGCTGGTTCTGTTCGCACACGCTTTTTCCTATCAGATTGGCGTGGACAATCTGATTATTGTGACGGCGGGCCGCCTGGGCGTCGTTCTGTTCTTTGTCATCAGCGGTTTCATAATGGTCCATATTACGGGAGATGGTCCGTTTTCCGCTGCCACCTTCCTGAAACGCCGAGCAATACGGATCATCCCCCTTTACTGGCTTTTCACCAGCCTCGCCGCGGTTCTGGCGGCGCTCGCGCCAAGTCTCTTCCAGAAGACCGTCTTTACATGGCCCCACTATCTTCAGTCGCTCCTCTTCATTGTTCACGAAGCGCCTGGACGGGATAGCGCCAGTCCAATTCTCTCACTCGGCTGGACGCTTAATTACGAGGTATTTTTCTACATCGCTTTTGCGGTGTTCGCATTCCTGTCCGTGACCTCGCGCGTATTTGTGCTGACGGTCTTTTTCATTGCGATGTGGATAGCCGGGCTGTGGCTGGCTCCCACCAACCCTGTTATCCAGTTCTATCTCAACCCTTCTCCGGTGGCATTCGTCATCGGCATGTGGATAGGGCGGCGCTATTTGGACGGTGATTTCACTTCCGACATACGCCATGCCTGGGTATTCGGCGTAATGACCGCTGCAGGCGTGGTGCTTTCATTCGTCGATGACGGAACGCCGCTCTTGGGTCAGATCAGCTTCGCGGGACAAGCAATGTGGGCGGCGGGCCTGCTTCATCTCAGCCTCATTCTGGAGCCGAAACTCAAGCACTGGAGCCTTCTTGAGCAGTTGGGCGACGCTTCCTACGCGCTTTACCTGTCGCATATCTTCGTGATCGGCGCTGTGGCGTACCTAGCCAGACGCACCGTCGGATACGAGCATCCGACAACGGTATTGTTGGTGTCGGTGGTCAGCATCGTGGCAGCCTGCCTCGTCAGTCTGGTGATTTACCAGATGATCGAAAAGCCGATTCTTCAGACCCTGAACGGCAAAAGGAAGACGAGAAACACACCGCTTCCTCACATTGCCACGGAGAACAAATAAGCAGGCCTCGCAACGGGACGGTCACGGCTTTCAGCGCTTCAGTCAGCCCGCGCTGTCCACGACCTCGACATTGCCGGCGCGGTTAAGCGTATGAATGCCCATGCGTGCCCATGCCGGACCCGCGCCGATCGGCCGGGGCGAGGCAAAACGGACATCGGACGCGTCGAGTCGCTCAAGCCGCATCAGCCCCAGACCACCGCCATAGGCCCTCGATCCGTTCTGCACCGGCAGCACCAGGGCATCGTCCTGGCGGATAAAGGCGCCGCCCGGCCGGGTGGCCGAATGATCGACGGCAATGGGATTGAGCGGATGGACGACCCATGGCCCGCGCAGCGAGGGTGCGCAATAGACCGCCATCGTGTCCGACGCGTTGCCGCAGCCGAACCGCTCCGTTCCAACCAGCCAGAAGCGACCGTCGGATTCGAGCAGAGTCGCGTCGTTGAAATCCCTGTCCGTCATCAGCACCGTGTCGCGGACCCAGCGGTCGGGGAACTGCGCGGCGCGATAGAGCACAAGTTCGCGAGCCGAACCACTTTCGGGGATCATGAAAATCTCGCCATCGTGTGCGAACACCTGCGGATACGACAGGTGGTGCGCTTCCTCCAATACAACCCTTGGAACACCGAAAGTGCCATCGTCACCGAGCTCGGCGACGGAAATCACGCCGCGACTCGTCGCGTAGGGAAATTCCTCGACAAACAGATGATGGCGGCGGTCGACCTCGAAGACGAACGGGTCGGCATAGAAGCGTTGGCCATCGTCCGGCAGGACTGTGAACGGTTTGCCGTCGAGTTGCCTAGTTTCGGCGATGCCTGGTCCGTCGATCACCCGATAGGCAACCTGCCAATAGAAGGGGCGTCGTCCCCGCCTGATTTTTTGCACGGCGCGATCGATCAAGGCCCTGCCGAAAAAGGGCACATAGTGTCGAACAAAACTGTCGTTCTTCAGGATCGGCACCGGGTTGTCGCTTACCGGCACAAGCTTGCCCGCAAAGAAGCGGGCGACGGTTTGCATGATCAGCGACATGGCACCGGCGAGCAGGTCGTTGCAGCTTCGAGATAGCCACAGCTTGTCTGCCAGCATCGGTCTAGCCTGGGCTACGACAACGCCATCGAGGCGAGCGCGAAGTTCAGGCAATTGTCCGCTCGCCAACATTGCGGCAACGCCGGCTGGAAAGCTGTTGCGACCGCAAAATTCGAGCCTCAAGACTGGCGCGTCTTGCCCCGTTGCGCTGGCAGTGAGATCTATGACGAGGTCCGGAGGGCCGCGATCGATGGGCGGCAACGGCTCGGACCGGCCCGCCAGCGAGGGACCGAAACGCCGGCTCTCGATCGCCAAGACAGTGTCCAGCCCCCGAGCGGTTGGCGCCGCCGCCGGCGCGTTGCAACTCGAGACCACGTAACCTGCCGCATCCAACCGCTTAAAAAGCTCATTTTCCCAGCGCCGGGATGCGACGGCGTGGCCGATGATTAAAATATTAGTCAACCCAAGTTATTCTCGTTAAAGCAAAAAATGGCTTTGCTTTGGTATCTTTCCCCACTGTTCCTGGCAAGGGTTGCCCAAGGGGGGCTGCGGACTCTAGCGTTAATCATACGTTAATTTTTTTGAATACGAAGGCGGTTCAGGGCGCTATTGTTAGGCTGAAAGCACATGTCAGCCGGGCGCCCACGCTTTCGGTGACCAGGGTCAACCATGAACGCCGTTTCACATCCGAGATTGCCCTCAAGGCGAAAACTGCTGATCGTGTTCGGCACGAGGCCGGAGGCGCTCAAATGTTTTCCGGTGGCGCGCGCCGCGCTCGCCCATCCAGGCTTTACCACGGAAATATGTGTGACGGGCCAGCATCGCGAGATGGTCGATCAGGTCATTGAATTGACGGGCCTGCCGGTGCACTACGATCTCAACATCATGCAGCCAGGTCAGACGTTGTTCGACGTGACCTCGCGCGTGCTCCTCGGAATGGCGGGGGTGCTGGAGAAGGCGAAGCCGGACATCGTCGTCGTCCAGGGCGACACAACCACCGCGATGACCGCGGCTCTAGCTGCCTTCTACAAGCACATTCCGGTTGCCCATATCGAGGCGGGATTGCGCAGCCACAACATCAACTCTCCCTTTCCGGAGGAACTGAACCGCAAGATTGCCGGCAACATCGCCACCTGGCATTTTGCGCCGACCACCGAGGCGCGCGACAATCTCATCGCCGAAGGAAAGGCTGCGAACACCATCTTCGTAACCGGCAATACCGTGATCGACACGCTGCTGCATTTCTCCAGCGAGATCGATGCCGACAAGTTGATGAACGCCAAGCTCGCCGCTCGTTTCCCCTTCATCGATCCGACCAAGAAAATGATACTCGTCACCGGTCATCGCCGTGAGAATTTCGATGGCGGCATCCAGAGAATCTGCACCGCGCTGAAGGCATTGTCGGCGCGCAGGGATGTGCAGATCATCTACCCGGTCCATCCCAACCCGAATGTGCGCTCCGTGGTCGAGGCCGAAATCGGGACGGTGCCGAACATCCACCTGATCGACCCGCAGGACTATTTGCCGTTCCTGTACCTGCAGAAACAGAGCTACCTGGTGTTGACCGACAGCGGCGGCGTGCAGGAAGAGGCGCCTTCACTCGGCAAGCCGGTGCTGGTGATGCGGGAAAACACGGAGCGACCCGAAGGGATCGCCGCTGGTACTGCCCGGCTGGTCGGCACCGATATCGAAAAAATTCTGGCCAATGCCAATAGCCTGCTCGATGATGAGAGCGTCTATCGCGGCATGGCGGAGAGGCACAATCCATACGGCAATGGCCAAGCTGCGAGCCGGATCGTTGAGGAATTGCTGAATCATGGCTGAAATCAAAACCGTTTCCGTTATCGGCATGGGCTATATCGGCCTGCCGACCTGTGCCATTTTTGCCAGCCGCGGACTCGATGTCATCGGTGTCGATATCAACGAGGCGGTGGTCGCGAAGGTCAACCGCGGCGAAATCCACATCATCGAACCGGACCTGGATGGTTTGATCCAGAAAGTTGTCGCCAATGGCAAGCTCAAGGCATTCAGCACGCCTCAGCCGGCCGATGCCTATATTATCGCCGTTCCAACTCCGATCACCCCGGACCGCAAGCCGGATGTCAGCTACGTGCTTGCGGCAGCGCGAAGCATCGCTCCGGTGCTAAAACGGGACGACCTGGTGGTGCTGGAATCAACATCGCCGGTCGGTACGACGCGTGTCATGACAGCGCTGCTCGCGGAACTGCGACCCGATCTCAAATTTCCCGTTGCGCATGGCGAGGAAGCTGACGTCCTGGTCGCCTACTCTCCCGAGCGCGTGCTGCCGGGAAAGGTGCTGACCGAGCTGATCAACAATGATCGCTCGATCGGCGGACTGTCCCGAAAGTCTTCGGAGCGGACAGCGGCACTCTATTCAAGCTTCGTCGCCGGCGACCTGTTCATAACCCAGGCCGAAAGCGCGGAACTGGTTAAGCTGACTGAAAATGCGTTCCGCGATGTCAATATCGCCTTCGCCAATGAGCTTGCGGCGGTGTGCCAGGATCTGTCGCTCAACGTCTGGGAGGTAATCGATCTCGCCAACCGGCATCCTCGCGTGAACATCCTGCAGCCGAGCCCGGGCGTGGGCGGCCACTGCATTGCGATCGATCCGTATTTTATCATCGACGCCGCACCGAACAATACGCGGCTGATCAGTTCGGCACGGCGCATCAATTCCGAGCGACCCTTGTCGGTGGTCAGGGACATCGAGGCATTGCTCGACCCGACCCGCAAGCAGACGATCGCCTGTCTTGGCCTCAGCTTCAAACCCAATATCGACGATATGCGCGAGAGCCCGGCTGTCGAGGTTGTTAAGCTTCTGTCCAAGATTCCCAATATCAAGATCGTCGCTGCCGAGCCCAATGCGCGTCAGTTGCCACACGAGCTCGAGGGCAGCGGCGTCATGTTCACCGATGCACTTTCCGCTATTGACCAATCCGATATCGTCGTCCTGCTGGTCGACCATCGACAATTCAATCTGATCGATCCCGAAGCGCTCAAGGACAAGAAGCTCGTCGACACACGGGGCCTGTGGACCTGGCGCAAGGCGCGCAAGCCCGACGCCCGCATCGAAGGCAAGAAATCCGAAATGGAACGCTCGCAGTCTCTCGCTCGCACCGGAGAAGCGGCATGAACTCGCATGACCCGGCATGGGCGCAACACTCTCTATTGGCATCACGCCGCCGCGAGTTTCTCGGTGCGACCATCCATGCGCTGACCATGGCCGAGACGCTGGCCATCGCAGACGAGGCGATGGCGACGCGGCGACCGCTTCATCATGTTGTCGTGAACGTCGCCAAGCTTGTGAACATGCGCAAGAATGCCGAACTGCGCGAGGATGTCGTCGGGGCGGATATGGTCAATGTCGACGGCAAAGGCGTGCTTTGGGGCGCGCGGCTCTGCGGCGTCGAGTTGCCGGAGCGTGTGACCGGCGTCGACGTCATGATCAACCTGCTTGCGCTGTGCGCCAAGCGTGGCTATCGCCCCTACCTTTTGGGCGCTGAACAGCACATTCTCGACGCAGTTGAAAGCCGACTTGCCAGAGATCATCCGAGCCTGGCCATTGCCGGCCGGCGCAATGGGTATTTCAAGGCGGAGGAAGAGGCCGCGATCGTCGAGGCCATCAACGCTTCAGGTGCCGACTGCCTGTTTGTGGCGATGCCGACGCCGAGCAAGGAGCGCTTTCTCAAGCGCTATCGCGACGTACTCGCTCCGAGTTTCGTCATGGGCGTGGGCGGCAGCTTCGACGTCTATGGTGGAAAGGTCGCCCGGGCACCGAAACTGGTTCAGGCGGCGGGCCTGGAGTGGCTGTTCCGTGTGGCACAGGAGCCGCGACGCTTGTGGCGCCGCTACTACGATACCAACACCGCCTATGCACTGCTGCTGTGGCGTGAGTTCTGGTCTCGCCGGGGACGCCGAAACGTCAATCCGTAGGCTCGCGACTGTCAGACAAGCATGCCTCATAGCGCGGGATTTATGCGATCCGGAGCCGTGCCCTTAGCTTGCCGATGAACTGCGTCACGGCCGCGGGGTGAAACAACCAGGTCAGTCCCAGGAAAGCCGCAGCGCCGGCGACGCCGCCCGCCGCGAGCGGAAAGATCGCCGGCATATTGCCCAGCGCAGTGCTGGCAAGGCTGGCGGCCAGTCCGGTGCAGATAGAAATGATGGCCGAGACAGCGATGTCGCGCCAGGGAACCGGCACCGGCGTGAGCCTCTCGGCGATGACGATGCAGGCTGCAAGACCTGCCAGCGATCCGCCCGCCAACGCCAACGCCGCGCCAACCTCCGCCATGGTGGGGATCAACAGAAAAGACAGTGAAATCGTTGCCACCGAGCCGAAGGAATTGGCGATGATCAGCAACCACGGCCGCTTATGTGCGTGCACCACGACGCCATAAACGAAGCTTGTGAGATTGGCACAAAGAACGCTGAAGGCGATGATCGGAAACAGCAGACCGAAGCGACCATGATATTCCGCGGGCAGCAGGAGTCGCGTGATGTCGCCGCTGAGCGCGATAAGCATTGCTGCGACCGGCAGGCAAAGGCGTATCATCAAGGCCATGAGTTGCGACAACAACCGCCCGGACGCCTCGGATCCCTCTTCGTCGAAGCGGCTGACCACTTCTGGAAATGCGCCCATGTTGATTGCGTTGGCGACCATATCGATCGGCTGCCGAGCCAATGCGTAGGCGGCTGCGAAGACAGCCACCGCGCCGGCATCGTAGTAGAGCTTGAGGAAGACGCGTTCAGCGCTGTTGAGACCGAAACCGACCAGCGCCATGATGACGAGGGGCACGCCGAGGGCAAAAAACTCCTTGTGGGTGAAGCGCGGCGGGCCGCCAATAACGCGCCCGGATGCCACCACGCACGCCACGATGCCGGCAATCAGCACGGCGAGGCTCGAGCCGAGCGATACCGTCAGAAACGAGCGTTGGAAGATAAGGATGGCGGCGATCGGCAAGGCGAGTTGCAGCAGGCCGCGCAGATATTCAAGCATCGAATAGAGCGAATGACGCTGCTGCATTTGCAGCACCGTCAACGCGAACCGGCTGATGGAGCCGGCAATCAGATAGCTGCAGACGGCGATTGCAAATTCGATCCAGCGCTCCGGCACGATCACCGCCGAGGCGATCACGGATATGATCAGGGCCAGCACCGTGGTGACAAGCAATACCTGTCCGGCAAGCATCAGGCTGCCACGGCTGACGTCGCCTTTTCCGCCAAGCCGCAGCAAGGCAATGCGCAGCCAGTTGGTAACGGCAACATCCGTCATTTCGCCCACGGTGACCACCAGGGTCAGCAGGCCATACTCGGTCTGGTCGATCAGCCGCGTCATGACGACCAGCAGGAGCAGAGCGGAAACCCGCGTCAGCAGAATAGCTGGGCCATAGATGAGTGTGGAACGGAGCAGCAAAGGGTTGTTCCCGGAAAATTTGCCGTCGATTAATCGTTGACCGACGGGAATTCCAGCATGATGACGGCAAAGGGTGAACGGATACAGTTTGAACCAAAAGATTTGTCGTAAACCTTTTTTGGAACCTTTGCTTTACGGTCACCCGGCATCCGCAATCCAAATGGTGTCATGTTGCAGCGTCTCGCCCACAATAGAAAAATACATGTCCTGGTCGCAACGCCCTCGGGCGTTTCGGGACAAGGCGGCATCGACCGGATCATGGGGGCGCTGAAGCAGGAGTTCGAACGGCAAGAGATCGCCGACATCGATCTGCGCTTTCTTTCCAGCCGTGGCCCGGGACATGTCGGGCTTTCGATCTTCTACATGCTTGGTTTTTGCGCGCGGATGCTTGCGGCCCGCCTCGACAGACGCGCCGACGTCATTCACATCAATATATCGGTCTCCGGCAGCACCTATCGCAAGATGATGATCGCCGCCTGCGCCAGGCTGTTGTCGATACCATATGTCCTTCATCTGCATGGGGCGCAGTATCAGACATTCTGGAAAGATGATCATAGTTTCATGAGCCGCCGTATCAGGGCTCTGTTCGAGCATGCCGGCCGGGTGATTGTCCTGGGGGGGCTTTGGCGCGATTTCGTCGCCAGCCGGGCACCGGCGAACGGCGGCAATATTGTCATCGTTCCCAACGCCACGGCAGTTCCTTCCCTGGCGCACGTCGGCGGAGGCGATCACGTGCACATCCTGTTCCTCGGCCGCATCGGCGAGCGAAAGGGCGTGCCGCAGTTGGGCGAGGCGCTGGAGCGGATGAAACATCTCAGGGGTTGGCGTGCCACGATCGCCGGCGATGGTGAGGTCGAGCCGGCACGAGCGAGGTCGGTCGCTCTAGGGATTGCCGACCGTATTGCTTTTCCGGGCTGGGTGGGACCTGACGAGGTCGCATCACTGATCGCTTCGGCCGATATTCTGGTGCTCCCCTCGTTCGCCGAAAATCTGCCAATGTCGGTGATCGAAGGCATGGCGGCCGGCCTGGCTGTCGTGGCCACCCCGGTTGGCGCGGTCGAGGACATCATCACCCACGATCAATCCGGTCTGTTGGTGCCGCCCGGCGATGTGGCGGCGTTGACCGAGGCGTTAACTCGGCTGGTCGAGGATACGGCGCTGCGCGCGCGGCTTGGCGCCGCCGCCATGGCGGTGCACCGGGCAAGGCTTGAGCTTGCACCGTTTGTCGACGCGATCTGCGATGTCTGGAGATCGGTCGCGTCCGAGGCGCGATCGGTCAAGCGCTGACGCTGTCCTTCATTGTCGTCACTGCGGCGGGCCAAGCGCGAATTCGCGGTGGAATATCTCCAGGTTCAAAAGCGCCCATATCAGTTTTTCGTGGTCCGCGGCGCGCTCGGCGTGCTCCCTGACAATCTGGTCCAGCTTCTTGGCGCTCAAATAGCTACGGATGACCGAATGGGACGAACACAGATGGTCCCGTACATAATCGCTCATCGGCCCGCGGAACCATTCGGCGACGGGCACCTTGAAGCCGATCTTTGGGCGGTTGAGGACCTCGTCGGGAACCATGCCGGCCATGCAGTCGCGCAGGATCTGTTTGCTGTGCAGGAGGCCCAGCCTGTAACGATCGGGCAGTTGGCTGACGAAGGAAACCAGATCGCGATCAAGGAATGGCATTCGCCCCTCGATTGAACCGGCCATCATCACTCGGTCGCCCCGTTCCAAGAGGTTGTCGGGCAACCACGATGTCTGATCAAAAAACAACACACGGCGCAGATGAGATTCCGTCACACTCGAAGAGAACGGGAAATCATTGCGGTCATGGCCGCAAGTGGCCAATCCACCGAGGAGCGAATCGCGTTCCCGCGCCGTCATGGCTCCAAACCAGGAGATCATCCGGGTGGCAAAGTCCCGTTCACCCGCGCTTCGGGCAAATATGTCGAACTTGGCCGATGCGCCGGGCAATGCGCGCATCAAAGGGGCGAGGAGATTGTTGTGAAGCGACGCTGGAACAAGTGACCGGTAGACACCCGCCAGAGACTCTGCGCGATGTTTGGGGTAGCCGCCGAGAATCTCGTCCGCCCCTTCGCCCGTAAGCACCATCTTGACGTCCCGCGAGGCTCGAACCGACATCAGGTAAATTGGAATGTCCGTACTTTGTGAAACAGGTGCCCCCCGATGGCGGACCATCTTGGGCAGATGATTCATCAGGTCATCCGCCTGGATGACGATTTCGCAATGATCGGTCTTGAAATGATCGGCGACGCGCCGGGCGAATGGAAGCTCGCTGTAAGCCTGTTCGCTGAAACCGACCGAAAACGTACGAATGGGGTTGTCGCTGTGCCTGGTCATCAGGGCAACGATTGCCGACGAGTCGAGCCCCCCGGACAGAAAGGCGCCAAACGGCGCATCACTGCGCATCCTGATCTCGACAGAACGGTCGAGCAATTCCAGAAATCGTCGCTTGGCGGTTCCTGGATCGATATCCGCTGTCAGATCGGTCTGATCCGGGGGCGCATAATAGCGCGTTTCCGTTACTTCCCCTTGCGACCACACAGCGTAGCTTCCCGGGTTGAGCTTGCGGATCTGTTTGAAAAGCGTCCGCGGTCCAGGCACGTAACGCCAGGTCAGATACTCGCGCACTCCATCCAGATCGAGCTGCTGGCCATCTGGCTGCGCAGACAACAACGCGCTGATCTCCGAGGCAAACGACAGCAAATTTCTGCCTTGCATGAGGTAAAGGGGTTTTTTTCCAAAGGGGTCGCGAGCGAGGATCAATTCGCGCCGTTGAGCGTCCCACAGCGCAAAAGCGAACATCCCGCTCAATCGGTCGAACATGGCCAGGCGCCACTGGTCATAAGCCCTGAGCAGCACTTCCGTGTCGGAGCGTGTGCGAAAACGGTGGCCAAGACCGATCAACTCCTCACGCAGCTCGATGTAGTTGTATATTTCGCCGTTGAAAATAATCCGGAGCCGTCCGTCCTCGGTCTGCATCGGCTGATTTGAATCGGCGTTTAAGTCGATGATCGCCAGGCGGCGATGCACCAATGCCAACTGGTCCTCGCCTGTGTTCAGGTCCAGGAGTTCGATGCCTTCGGCATCGGGACCACGATGCTGCAAGGCATTCGACATCCCGGCGGCCCGATCTTGTGGCTTCTCGACCCTGCGCCCAATCCAGCCGGCAATTCCGCACATTCTTTCCCTTGGCCCTCTTTCCCTTGGTTGCGTCTGATCGAGGACGCCAATCTACAGCGAATATATTAAATAGCTGCTCGGTGGAGTGATTTTAAAACTGAGCCTGATTTGGTTCGATCAGGCCCTCTCGGCTGCAACTGGAGACTCCTTGGGTTCACGCGATTGATCGCCAGCAACCAGGCAGACCGCTAACCGATCCTGACCCGGTGACGAGTTATGGCAGGCCCAGTGCCCGCAACATCTCCCGGTCCGGGATCGCAGGCCCCTTGGGTTGGATAACACTCATTCCGTAAGGATTGGAGAATTCCCAGGCCGACCATGGCATTGAGAAGCGTTCCGCCTCTCTGCGCACCGCCATGAGATAGCGCAGGCGATCAGCATCGAAGGCTCCCATGCGGCCATCCGCAGACATCAAGATAACGCCGAATTCGCCCACGAACAGGCGTCGGCTCGCTATGCCATGGGCTTCAGCCCAGTCGACCGCCTGACGGAAACGCGCTTCGAGCTGGCTCTGCCCCCAATTCTGCTCAAAGTATCGGGCGATTGTTTCACGCGCCGAGGCCATGTTCATCACCTCTTCGATCTGGCTCAAGCCGGCGGCGTCCATCTGCGCCTTGAGGGTTTCGGCGACCACTTCGGGCGTGCTGGCGTCGGCAGGCCAGGGAAGGCCGGAGGAGAAAGCGTTCTTCTCATCGGCCCGCTGGTGCGTGAAGCTGTGCGGATCATACATGTGGAAGCTGTAATAGACGTTGGGGTCGTCGAAGTTGGGGTCCAGGTTGACCAGTCCGGCGATGCTGCCGCCGCAGGCGCCGGTCGCGACGATGGTGAGTTCGCTGCTGACGGCGCGAATATCGCGAACCGTGCCTGCCATGATCCGCTGCCAGTCATCGCTGCCGCTTGAATCGCAAGGGTAGTAGGCGGGCTCGTTATAGGGCTCGAGGGCGACCTTGTCGGCGCCAATTTTGATCAGCATGGCAGCCACCGCCACTACCATTTTGCGATAGCGGGCAACACCCTCGCTGTCGGCCCCGCCATAGATCATTTCCATGCTGTAGGCTGGAACCTGGCTGACGCCATGCAGATCGAAAACCACCTTGAGCCCGCTTGAAACGACCCGCTGCACCGCAGCGGCAAGCATGTCCAGCGCCTGTTGTCGTTTGGCGCCCTCGCTGGCAAGCAGAGGGCCAGGGTCGACACTCAGCCGGACAAAGTCGAAGCCCATGGATCGAATGCGATCAAACTGGTCGCCGTCCGGCCAATCGGTGAGCGGCCTGCCGCCCGCAAGCCATTCCTTCTCGCTGCGATAGGGCGGCCATTTGTAGGAACCATCTTTCTCCACCGGCGACCAGTTGAGCCATTCATGGACGCCGACGCCGCGCTCAAGCGGGATCGGCGCCGCCTCGGCTGACATAGCCATGCCAAGCGCGCACGCTATGACGTAGACAACTTTTCTCATCGCAAAACTCCGCGTCATGGCCGAAGATATTAACCGCGGGAACGGAAAAGAGGATGCCGCCACACGCTTTTTCGACGGGATGGTGTATGAGGATCAAAATCTTGGCGGAGCGCGGATGAGGGTCGGGTGGTATTTCAACCGATTGCGCAGCATGGAGTTGGCCGAGATATTGCATCGGTTGGACGAGCAGCGCCGGAGGACCGTTTCGCGACGCCGCGACAACGGCTGGCAGCGCTATGCGTCGCCGCAGTTGCACCCGGTGCTGCACGGATTGCGGAATGCTGTGCCGGCTGCGACACCAGCCCAGCGGCAAGCTATCGAGGCGGCTGCGCAAAACACTCTTCGGGGCCAGTTTTCAGCACTTGGGCAGACCTGGCCACAGCGAGACCCCTATACTCTCTTTCCACCCGAGCTCTGGCGCCTTGATCCGGTGACCGGCCGGCTTTGGCCAGGCCCCAAGACCCATACTTTCGATATCGATTTTCGCCATGCCACCGGCCGTGGCGATGTAAAATATGTTTGGGAAATGAACCGGCTGCAGCAACTGCCGCCACTGGCTGCCCATCTGCTTCTCACCGGCGACGATCAATCCCGTGCGGCCATCGAGGCGGCGATCGAGAGCTGGCATTTCGCCAACCCACCGTTTCGGGGCGTTGGCTGGGCCTCGGGCATCGAGGTCGCGCTACGAGCCATCAGCCTGATTGTCACGCTCGACCTCGTCGGCGACCGGCTTGGCGCGGCGACGCGAAAAAAAATCGGTGAAATACTGGCGGCAAGCGCCTATTGGCTGCCGCGGTTTCCCTCCCGTTTTTCGTCCGCCAACAACCATCTCGTCGCGGAATTGGCTGGCGAATATTTGATCGGTCTGGCTTTCGGGGCCGAGGTGGCTCGCGAGTCGCTCCTGGCTGAGGTGCTCAAACAGATCCTGGCCGATGGCGCCGGGGCCGAGCAGACCCCGACCTACGCCGCCTTCAGTGCCGAACTTTTCCTGCTGTGCGCTGCGGCGGCGCGCCAGGCCGGACTGCCTTTTCCCCAGCCCGTCGAAGCGCGTTTGGCCGCTTTCGCCAATTTCGCAGGCTGGCTCCCGCCGAAAACCAGCGGCTTCGGCGACAATGATGAAGGCCGCGTGATCACGCTGGGGGGCGAAACCGATTATGTCGGATCGGTCGCGGCCGCCATCCGTGGTTTTCTACGGATGCCGGGCAGCGCACCGGAGCCTGGCGATTTTCGTGCGCTTTTCTTCGGCGCGCCACCGCGGCCGGCGCCGGTGCCGAATGGATTGCATACATTCACGCAAGGCGGGCTCTCCGTCTGGCGCGGAGAGATGAATGGTCGCAACGTCCATCTGACATACGACCACGGCCCGCTGGGCTACCTTTCGATAGCGGCGCACGGTCATGCCGACGCGCTGTCGCTCATCCTGTGCATTGACGGCGATCCGGTGCTGGTCGACCCCGGCACATGGCTCTATGGTTCGGGGGGAGGCTGGCGCGACTGGTTCCGCTCGACGCCGGCGCACAACACGCTGAACCTAGAGGGTAAAAGCCAAAGCATCATCTCCGGGGCGTTCAACTGGTCGCACAAGGCGGTTGCGACATTGGTGGAGAGCGAGCCGGGGCCGCACTGGAGGCTGTGTGCCCGACATGACGGGTACAAAGGCCGCTTCGGCGTTGTGCATCAACGCGCCGTGACACGCGATGGCGACGGCATCCTCGTGACCGACCAACTGCTCGGCGGCAGCCGCGTCGCTGAGATCGTCTTCCAACTCGCCGCCGACCTCCACGCCAACAGGGATGGAAACATTGTCACGGTATTGCGCGGCGCTGAACCTTTGATGACTATCCACTTTCCAGACGCAGCGATCCACATCCGTTCCGGCGGCGACACACCGGGCCAGGGCGGCTGGGTTTCGCCGCGTTTTGGTGCAAGGCAGCCAGCCGAACGCCTCGCATGGCGTGGCCAAGTAGGCGAAAAGGGAGTAGTCATCCGGCTCGCGCCAAGTCCGCCGCAGACCCGATAACGGGCAGGTTGCAGGCGCAGCGTTCGACATTAATTACGTTCAGATATTTAGCGGTTTTGACACCGTTGATCTGCTAATTTGGCCATGATTGTTTTGCCAGTCGCATCCCGATACACAGTTGCGGGCAGCATATGATGGGCCTGGCAATATGTGCTTCGCGACGAGCCGGATCGCCATTTCACCACCTAGGAGCCACTGCATCGATGTTTTCGGAATTCGCCAGAGTGATCGTGGAAAAACTCTCACACATCAATCTGCTGACACTCGGTCTCCTGTTGCTCACGGCGCTGGGGAGCGCGGTGGTCGCCTACTGGCGAACGGTCGAACAGAAATCCTTCCGGGACTTTTTCGACTTCGCCTTTCCCGCGGAAGTCATCATGCACCCATCGGCACGAGCGGACGCATTGTTCTGGATCACGAAAAGGCTGGTGATGCCCTTCCTGCTCATTCCCGCCGGTGTCACCTTCGTTGCCGCCACGGGATATGCAACAAACCAGGCAGTCGGCTGGCTCTTCAGCATCTCGCAACCGCTGATACCCGGCCCCGCCGGCCCAGTGACGATCATCCTCTTCACCGCAACCATGCTCGTTGCTTACGATATCTCCTACTACCTATATCATGTTGCCCAGCACCGTTTTCCGTTCCTGTGGGAATTGCACAAGGTGCATCATTCGGCCGAAGTGATGGTTGGGATCACCAAGGACCGGGTTCACCCCCTGGACGATCTGATGAACCGGATCTGGGACGGCGTCATACCGGGGATCAGTTTCGGCTTGTGGAGCCTGATTGCGCTTAATCCGGTCGAGATCGCCATATTTGGCATCAACGTCTATGTCATTCGCAACATTCTCATGATGGACTTTGTTCGCCACACGCATCTGAAGATTTCCTTCGGCCGGTTGAACGGCGTCATCTTGTGTCCGCACTGGCACCAGGTGCATCACAGTGTCGACCCTCGCCACTACGACAAGAATTTCGGGCTGCTTTTTTCATTCTGGGATCGCATATTCGGAACGCAGTTCATCCCGGATCCGGACGAAGACCTCAAGTTTGGACTGATAGATCGCGACGTACGCGACTATCAGTCGCTTTTTGGACTTTACGTGCTGCCGCTCAAGAAAATGGCAAACCATATCGTGCGACTGTTTCAAAAGCGCATCGATGTCGCGCGGCCGCAGGACCGTCTCCAACCATGAACAAAATGGCTTCGATTGACGCTGTTGGTGCGGAGCGACTGGAAATCGTCAGTTCGACGGATCGCCTGGCCGCCATCGAAGCCGAATGGGTAGACCTATGGCATCGTACCGATGCACTGATCTTTCAGAGCCATGCCTGGGTTTCGGCATGGTGGAGCACCGTGCGTGACCGCGCCCGGCGCTCGCTGCGGATCGGCCTGGTATGGAGCGATGACAGGCTGGTCGCTGTCATTCCCCTGGCGATCGGCAGACGAAAAGGACTTCGGCTCCTCGAATGGGCCGCCAATAGCTATACGGACTATGGTGATATTCTTGTCGCGCCGGAATGCTCCCTATCGGCCCTCCAGGACCTCTGGAACCGGATCTGTTCGGCGGGTGGCTTCGATCTTGCTTTTATCAATCGTCTGTCGCCGGATGCGGGAGCCCGCAGGATTTTTACACCGGGCTCTTCCAGCGGCGTCAAGCTTCGCGCCAATCACCGGGAGGAAGTCAGTTATCGCGTCGCTGGACAGTGGGCCAGCGGAGCAGCGTGGCTGGCGGACCAGCCGAAAAAGATGCGCCAGAACTATCGGCGCGGCATCAAGATACTGGAAGAAACAGGCGAAGTGAAATTCCGCCTCCTGTCGGCTGACGAGCCGCTGCAGCCATTGCTGGAGCGACTGTCGGCGCTGAAGCGCAGATGGCTGGAAAAGCACACGCGTGAATCCGACCTTTTCGAAGAGGGCGAGCCGGTTCTTGCCGCCCTGGTGGACGCGCTGTCACGCGCCGGTATGCTGCGCATTTTCGTACTTGAATGCAATGGTGCGATGGTCGCGGTTTCCATCAACATCGTCCAGCACAACGTCATGATGGCATTCGTTACCACCTACGACCCTGATTTTAGCCGAGCGTCGCCGGGTGCGGTCCTGATTACGGAGTATATACAGTGGTCGTTTGATCACGGCTTGGGACTGGTCGATTTCCTCTGTGGCGGAGAGGCCTTCAAACATAGGTTTGCAACACAGGCCGTTACCCTCCAATCCGTTCTTGGGGCACGCACTGTGCAGGGCGCGCTCGCTTCTCTCGTTGATCGTATCTGTCAGACGATCCGCGTACGCTCACGCGGATTGGCGTCGGCGAATCCAGAGCGCCCGCCCGATGAGACTGCTTAATTTAGCTGGATAACTCGGGCATAAGCCGCCGAGCGTTGAGGGCTTGGCGTGCGACATGGGCGCGCCATTCGAAAATCCGCGTCGATTGCGCCTCGGAATCGGGACCGAATGGGGTCCGAGGTGGAGACTTCAGCCAATTTCTCGCAAATCAGGTCTCTCGAGGCGCAGTTTGTCGTCTGCGAAGCGTCGCAACACGTTCGTTGGCGTCACAACGGTAGCAGGCTAGGTCCTGAAATCATTGAAGATTTTTTCGGACAGGGCGCTACCATAGCTCGGCGTTTTTTACTGTGATTCAATAGCTTAAAGGTAGGCTGGTAGCGGGAGAGGGACTTGAACCCCCGACCCCAGGATTATGATTCCCGTGCTCTAACCAACTGAGCTACCCCGCCAGGGCGGCGAAAGGCCTAAATCCGCCTTAAATCGAAAGGCATTTCGAGGCGTTCGCCAAGGTCGCGCGGATATAAGGTTGGGAGGGCGAGCCTGTCAAGCATCGATGCGCGAGGGGCGCCGGCATATTGTCGCCGGCAAAAGCTTTGCCGGGCTGGCATCTCCGGTAAGCCACCGGGGTTGAGTTCGACGGGGCACGCCGCTATGTCTCGGCCAAGAAATTAGAGTTTGAAGCTGATGAAGCCGCGCATTGCAGTCCTCGGTTGCGGATACTGGGGCAGCAACCACATCCGCACCCTCAAGGCGCTCGGCGCGCTGCATGCGGTTTCCGATGCCAATCGGGCGCGGGCCGAAGGCTTTGCCAGCGAGCAGGACTGCCTGGCGATCGAGCCCGACCAGCTGTTCGTGCGTGACGATATCGACGCCATCGTCATGGCGCTGCCGCCGCAATTCCATGCCGATCTTGCCGTGCGCGCCGCTGAGGCCGGCAAGGACGTGCTGGTGGAAAAGCCGATTGCGTTGACCGTGCCCGACGCCGAGCGCGCCGTGCAGGCGGCCAAGGACAATGGCCGCGTGTTCATGGTCGGCCATGTCTTGCGCTTCCATCCCGCCTTCGAGACGCTGAAGGCGCTGATCGACAATGGCGAGCTCGGCGAGGTCCGCTACATCCACTCGCACCGGCTCGGCCTCGGCAAATTCCACACCGAGAACGACGCACTGTGGGATCTGGCGCCGCACGATTTGTCGATGATCCTGGCCATCACCGGCACCGAGCCGATCGAGGTCAGGGGCGAGGGGGCGGCACTCCTCGACAATCTCAGCGATTTCGCGCATCTGCACATGCGTTTTCCCAACGGGCTGCGCAGCCATCTCTTCACCTCGCGGCTCAATCCCTACCGCGAGCGGCGGCTGACCGTGGTCGGCACCAAGGCAATGGCGGTGTTCGACGATGTCGAGCCCTGGGAGCGCAAGCTGGCCGTCTACCGCCACGCGGTGTGGCAGGACAGCGGCCAGTGGGCCTTCACCACCAACGAGCCGTCCTATGTCGCGGTCGGCCAGGGGATGCCGCTGACGCGCGAGCTCGAGCACTTTATCCAGTGTATCGAGACGCGGGCCGAGCCGCGCACCAGCGGCGAGGAAGCCATCAGGGTGCTGCGCATCCTGACGGCGGGTACAGTCACGCACACAAAGTCCTGAGACCGTTTCGAAACTCTGCTTTTAAGGCAGATCGAAACTAAAACTGTCTCCGAGAGGGTAGTGTTTACTCTGCGGGAATCTGCGCCGGCCTGGCTGCGAGCCGGCTGAGCATGGCTTCGGCCTCGGCGCCGCGCTCGGAGCGCTCGATGAAGCCGCCGCCGAAGACGCGGGCTTCGTTGCCGTCGTCGGAATAGAGCACGCAGGCCTGTCCGGGCGCGATGCCGGACTCGCCGTCGACCAGTTCGACAAAGGTGCTGCCAGCGCGGTGATGCAGCACGGCCGGGCGCGGCGGCCGCGTCGAGCGGACCTTGGCGAACAGCTCCATGCCGGCGGCCGGAATGTCGGACAGCGCGCGATCGCCCAGCCAGTTCATGTTGCGCAGATAGATCTTGTGGGTCTCCAGCGCCTCGCGCGGGCCGACGATGACACGGGCCCGGTCGGCGTCGAGATGGACGACGTAAAGCGGCTCGCCCGAGGCGATGCCGATGCCGCGGCGCTGGCCGATCGTATAGCGCAGGATGCCGTCATGGCGACCGAGCACGCGGCCGTCGATATGGACGATGTCGCCTGGGTTGGCGGCAGCTGGCTTCAGCTTGGCGATGATGTCGGAATATTTGCCCTGCGGCACGAAGCAGATGTCCTGACTGTCCTGCTTGGCGGCAACGGTCAGCCCCATTTCTTCGGCGATGGCCCGCACCGCAGGCTTGGACAGCCCACCCAGCGGAAAGCGCAGATAGTCGATCTGCGCCTGCGTGGTGGCAAACAGGAAATAGCTCTGGTCGCGGTCGGCATCGACGGGCCGGAATAGCGCGCGGTGGGCGCCATTGGCGCCGGAGCGGATATAATGGCCGGTGGCGAGCGCATCGGCGCCAAGGTCCTTGGCGGTGGCCAAAAGGTCGGCGAACTTCACCGTCTGATTGCAAGAGACGCACGGAATGGGCGTTTCGCCGGCGACATAGCTCTCGGCGAACGGGTCGATGACCGCCTTGCGGAAGCGCTCCTCATAGTCGAGCACGTAATGCGGAATGCCCAGTGTCTCGGAAACGCGGCGGGCATCGTCAATGTCCTGGCCAGCGCAGCACGACCCGGCCCGGTGCGTTGCGGCGCCATGGTCGTAGAGCTGCAGCGTGACGCCGACGACATCATAGCCTTCGCGCTTCAAAAGGCCGGCAACGACAGACGAATCCACACCGCCCGACATGGCGACGACGATGCGGGTGTTTTGCGGGCTGGCGGGAAGGTCGAGGCTGTTCATGGTTCTTTCGTTCTGCGCGGCGCTTCAATGGCAGTGGCGCGAATATAGGTCAACCACACCAGTGGCGCCAGCTTTGCGGCGGTGGCCATTTTGCGGGAATTGCGCGTCTGCCCTCAGTTGCCTCAAATGCCGATAAAAAGACTAACGCGGCGTTCATGATCCTTACCTACTCATTAGGGTTCGCTTAGGCAATTTTTAAAGCTGTGGCGGTAATGTGGTGGGGATTGGGTCTTTGAGTTTTTAGTAGAGAGTACGATGACCGATCTTGTTAGACCGCGAGTCAAATATGTTATTGGGCCTGACGGCAGCCCTCTTACGATTGCCGATCTTCCGCCGACGAATACACGTCGCTGGGTTATCCGGCGCAAGGCGGAAGTGGTTGCTGCGGTGCGCGGCGGGCTTTTGAGCCTCGACGAGGCATGCCAGCGCTACAAGCTGACCACCGAGGAATTCCTATCCTGGCAAGCGTCGATCGACGAATACGGCCTTGCCGGGCTGCGCACGACGCGCATCCAGCAATACCGGCACTAGAGCCAGGACCACAACAGAAAAGGGCGCGGTAACCGCGCCCTTTTGCCTGTCGGTAATGCCTGCTTCAGACCGTCAGCACCACCTTGCCGATCGGCCTAGTGGCGAGAAAAGTGTGCGCGGCGCCCGCCTGTTCGAGCGGAAACGCCTTTGCCACATGGACCGCAAGCTTTCCCGCATCGACCAGTTTGCCAAGTTCGACGAGGCCTTCACGGTCGGGCACGACGGACATGCGCTCGACGCGGATCCCACGCGCAGCAGCCTTGGCTCGGGTGGTGTCGTGGACATTGAGCAGCGACACCAGGGCGCCACCGTCCTTCAGGACTGTCAGCGATTGGTCGGCATGGTCGCCGCCCATCGGCTCCAGCACCAGGTCGACGTCGCTGACCTCGGCGGTGAAATCTCGCTTGGTGTAGTCGACCACTTCATCGGCGCCGAGCGAGCGGACGAAATCGAGTTTCTTCGGGCTGGCGGTGGCGATGACATAGGCGCCGTGCGCCTTGGCGATCTGCACCGCCAGATGCCCGACGCCGCCGGCCGCAGCATGGATCAACACGCGCTGGCCGCGCTTCAGGCCGCCATGGCGGACAAGGCCTTGCCAGGCGGTCAGACCGGCCAGCGGCAGCGCGCCGGCATGATTGTGGTCAATGCCTTGCGGCTTCGGTGCGATTTCATCGGCCGGGGTGACAGCGAGTTCCGCATAGGCCGCGGCCTGCTTGGGAAAATGCGGCATGCCGAACACGGCGTCACCGACCTTGAGGCCGCCATCGACGCCTGGGCCTACCGCCTCGACCCTGCCTGAAATATCCCAGCCCAAAGTGAAGGGTGGTTCGCCCAGCAAAGGATAGTAACCGGCGCGCACCGAGCCATCGACCGGATTGATGCCGGCGGCATGCACGCGCACGAGCACTTCGCCTGACTTGGGCGAGGGCGCGGGGCGATCGGCGATGACGAGGACGTCGGGCCCGCCGACGGAATTCTGGATAACGGCACGCATTGGAGGCTCCTGCTGGGGTTTTCTGTGCCACTATCATTTCGATAGTAATATTCCCTTGTCCAGTATGTACCTTCTCCATATATAGGCACCTGATGGATAGTGATAATGATTGCGGCTCCGGCTATGACGCCTTCCAGCGGACGTGTCCTTCGCACGCCGTGCTCGAGATGCTGGCCAGCAAATGGGTCTATCTGACGGTTTGTGCGCTGCGCCGTGGCCGGATGCGCAACGGCGAACTGGCGCGCAAGCTCGAAGGAATCACGCCCAAAATGCTGACGCAGACGCTGCGCGTCCTTGAGCGCGACGGGCTTGTGCGGCGCGAAATCTTTCCGGTGATCCCGCCGCGGGTCGAATATGAATTGACCGAACTTGGCCAGAACCTGGCGGGGCTGCTCACCCAGATACGCTCCTGGTCGGAAGAGCATGTGCCTGACATCAAGCAAGCGCGGGCGAGGGCGGCGGCGAACCAGGACGGGATTTGACACGGGCCTGAAGCTGCGGCCGCCTTGCGGCCAGGTCAGCAGCGCCGGAGCCTTTTGGCGCGCTACACGCAAAGCAAAGCGCGGCGTCAGGCGGCGCCGGTCGGGTTAAAACCCTGCCGTCAGCCGATCATGGCGCTGCGACCGCCGAGTTCCGCGTCGCGGATCTTGGTGTCGCGCGATTCCAGCATCTCGGCCTTGGAAAGCTCCGCTTCAGCTTCGCCGAGTAATGATTCGGCAGCGCTTCGCTGCTGGGCGAGGTCGCTTTGAGAGTTTCTGAGGTTATCACGGCGCAGACGCGCCGCCTTGGCGAAGGTCGGATAGGCAAAATGATTGATGTCGGTGATGCCGGCCTTCTTCTCCTCGGCGGTGATCTGAAGCTCCAGTTCAACGGCCATGCGCTCGAACTCGGCGATCATCATGTCGAGCTGCAGCAGCTGCCGCCGCTTCTCATTCACCTGAAATTGCTTCAGCCGAACGAGGTTTTCACGTGACTTCATGATTCGGTACTCCCGGAAACGCACACCTGCACATATCGTCCAATCCGCCCGCCAGGGCCTGGCGCCGCCCGTATCCACCGGCATTCCCCGAACTATGGGAAACAAATCCCTAAAGTTTTTTGCCGGCGGTAACCATTCGTTTACGCGCATTGTTAATCATAAGGGCGAGGACTTAAGGCCGGGTAAAAATTCCGGCTCCCGATACGGAAGCCGGCCAGCGAGTCCCTTGAGTCACTTAGTCCGACTTATTAATGTGTTGCATTAGCGATTTGGTTCTGTGATTCATCATTAGATTCAAGAGGGTGTAGAAAGGGGTTAAAAAATCTGGTACCGTCCTTGGTGCGGAATTAGGTTTTGTTAACCATTCGATGGCAGCCTCTGTTCAGGCAATCACTGCTCCGGTCCCGGATGGGTCGTGACATGGTCCGGCGGCAGAAAAGGGGAATGAAATGCGCGTTCTGCTGATAGAAGACGACAGTGCAACCGCTCAGAGCATCGAGCTGATGCTCAAATCTGAAAGTTTTAATGTTTACACGACCGACCTCGGCGAAGAAGGTGTCGATCTCGGTAAACTTTATGATTACGATATCATTCTTCTCGACCTCAACCTTCCCGATATGTCCGGCTACGAAGTCTTGCGGACACTTCGCCTGTCCAAGGTGAAGACGCCGATCCTGATCCTGTCCGGCATGGCCGGTATAGAGGACAAGGTGCGCGGCCTGGGCTTCGGCGCCGACGACTATATGACCAAGCCGTTCCACAAGGACGAGCTGGTCGCCCGCATTCATGCCATTGTGCGCCGTTCCAAGGGCCATGCCCAGTCGGTCATCACCACCGGCGACCTGGTGGTCAATCTCGACGCCAAGACCGTCGAAGTCGGCGGCCAGCGCGTGCATCTGACCGGCAAGGAATACCAGATGCTGGAGTTGCTCTCGCTGCGCAAGGGCACCACGCTGACCAAGGAAATGTTCCTCAACCACCTTTATGGCGGCATGGACGAACCGGAACTGAAGATCATCGACGTCTTCATTTGCAAGCTGCGCAAGAAGCTCGACGCAGCATCCGGTGGCCAGAACTACATCGAGACGGTCTGGGGTCGCGGCTATGTGCTGCGCGAGCCGGAAGACATCCGCGTCAGCGCCTGAGCGAACACCATCCGATTGAGCCAATGCAAAAAACCCGGCTCAGGCCGGGTTTTTTGCTGTCCTTTTTGGCCGAAAACGAGCCGAATCAGGCGGCAACCTTCAAGGTACGAAATCGTTCGAGCAGTTGCGGCCGGTTGAACGGCTTCAACAGATAACCCTGGGCGCCGGCGCGCTTTGCCTTCATGATCGAGGCAACATCGACCTCGACCAGTGAGATCAGAATCTGCGGTTTGATCGTGCTCTCCATGGCGCGAACCTGGCGAATGACGTCGACCGCTTGCATGTCCGGCAGGGCGCCGTCGACGACAATCACATCAGGCATCTCGGCAGCGCACATCTCGACAGCATCAAGTCCAGTTGCCGCTTCGATGACCACCATGTCGGAGCCGCCAAGAATCCGTTTTGCAACCTTTCTGATGACGCTCGAATCGTCGACAAACATGCAGCGCTTCATTTCCGGGTCCTCTTTGCCATGGTGCGAACCGGCGGCATCCGGGTATCGGGATGCACACTAGGCCAATCTGGTAAAGAAGCAGAAAAGCCGTTAGGTAAAGTTTTTACAAACATGTCGTTTGCAGCCCCATTCGGCAGGGGCGTTGCCGGCAATGAAACTTGCCTGTTCTGAATTGCCGCAAATATCAGCGGGAAAAGATACTTGATTGTTCTTGATGCTCGGACGTCCTGCCGAGCGGCTTCGCTCAGGCCGCGGACAGCACGATCTCTTCGGCGGTCGCGTGAATCGAGATCGTCATGTTGGCCTCACGCGCCAGCAGCAGCGTGTAGTAGGGCTGGACGGTATGGGCGTCGATAGGCTCCTCGGGCTTGTTGCCGGAATGGAGTTCGAGGAATTTCGGCGGCACGCGCAGCATCGGGCCGCTTGCGGCAAGCGCAAAGCGCGGCTCGGTGTCGAGGTTTTCCAGCGTGACCACCAATCTGCCACCGCGCGGGATGGCGGCATTGGCGACGAGCAGCAAATTGAGCAGCAGCTTGACCTTGTTCTTGGGCAGCAGGGCGCGAACCCCGTTCCAGATCAATTCCGGCTTCTCGTTCTTCAGGAAGGCGATGGCGACGGACTCGGCATCGCCGGTGTCGATCATCATGCCCGCCGAACCGGCGGCACCGAAGGCGATGCGGGCGAATTGCAGGCGGGCCGAAGCGTTTCTCGCGCTCTGCCGGATCAGTTTCATGGCGTCTTCGTCGGCGCCGCCCTCGTCCAGGAGTTCGAGGCCGTTGTTGATGGCGCCGACCGGCGAAATGATGTCGTGGCAGACTCGGCTGCACAACAAGGCTGCGAGATCGGGTGCGGAGAGAGAGAAAAGCTCAGCCATCGGCGAAAAATCCCTGCTAAAATTCACTTCCTGGTGGCCGCGCGGCCGACAGCCACGCTCACCACCCGAATCACGCTCTCTCCCCCCAGGCATTCTGAATACACAGCGCCCGAGCGTGCAGCAACAATCCACAATTCTTGTGAGAAAAACGGCATCTTTGCACAGGATGGGAGCCCGTGCAGACAGTCAGAAACAGCCTTCGAACCGCCATGTTCATGTGGGAGGTTAATGGTTGAAAAAGGATTACGGCATAGTTTGCCCGTAACAGTCATCCTTAACGGCCGCCTAAAGAGCCGGACGGGGTGCGAGGCGTCGGCGAAGGTGCTCCCTGACGGAGATTGGAAGCATGGTTTCCCGATTCTACGACCGGACGTTTGTCCGCGTCTTCTTCATGGCGATTGCCCTCATGGGCGCTCTCGCTTTCTCAACCTCTGCGTCGCGGGCACAGGAATACACCGCTCAGGAGATCGTCGATTCCGGTCACAAGTTCTTCGGCGCGACGTCGGGCGGTCTCGCAACCGTCGTCGAGAAGATTTTTGCCTCCTACGGCCTGCCCAATGGCTATCTGCTCGGCGAAGAGGGCTCCGGCGCGCTGATCGGCGGCCTGACCTATGGCGAAGGCACGCTCTACACCAAGAATGCCGGCGACCATAAGGTGTTCTGGCAAGGGCCTTCGCTCGGCTGGGATTTCGGCGGCGAGGGATCGCGGGTGATGATGCTCGTCTATAACCTCGACGACGTCAGCAATCTCTACAATCGGTTCGGCGGCGTTGCCGGTTCGGCCTATGTCGTGGCCGGCGTCGGCTTCAACGTGCTGCAGAACAACAGGGTGCTGCTGGTGCCGATCCGCACCGGCGTCGGCGCGCGGCTTGGCGTCAATCTCGGCTATCTGAAGCTGACGCAGAGGCCGACCTGGAATCCTTTCTGAGCGATTCCGACCACACTTCGACCCGATCAACAGATTCTGACCCGGTGCAGCTGCGGCAAACCCTTGCCGCAGCGCTGGATTTGCGTCATGCGAACATGGCAAAGTCCAGACTTGGCGGTTGCCGGATAGCGGCCCGCCCGTAACGGGTAGTCACCTTGGTTCAGTCGATCCTGTTCTTCGCCCTCGGCTTTCTGTGCGCAGGCTTTCTGGCGCTGCTGGTCGCGCCGGCCATCTGGCGGCGGGCGGTTGTGCTGACACGCAAGCGTGTCGAGGCGTCGGTGCCGCGAACGCTGGCCGAGATCCAGGCCGATAAGGACAGCTTGCGGGCCGAGTTCGCCATGACGACGCGCCGGCTCGAAATCAGCATCAAGACGCTGCGTGAGCAGGCGAATGAGCAACTCGTCGAAATCAATCGCGGCCGCGAGGCGCTGAAGGGCCTGGCGGTCGAGCGCAAGGACAAGAAGCAGGCGCTTTCGGAGCTCGGGGAAAAAAACGAATTGCTCCTGCATCGCGAGCAGCAGATACAACAGCTGTCTGACAGGCTTGCACAAACAGAGCGCACGATGGAAAAGCGCGCGCTCGAGCTGGAAAAGCTCGAGCATATGTACGACGACGCGTCCTTCTCCTCCAGCAATCGTCAGATCGAACTGGTGGCTCGCGAATCCGAGCTGGAAAAACTTGCCAACGACATTTCAGTGCTGCGCGGCCAGCGCAAGGAGGCCGACAGGCGCCATCAGGAAGTCGTCACCGAGGCCAAGGCCACGCGCGATGCCTTGAAGGCCGAAAAGAAAAGAACCGCCGACCTCGACAGAAAGCTCGAGCGCCTGCTCGCCACGCTTGCCGATCGCGAGGACAAGCTCGATCGCCGCGAAAAGGAACTGGCCCGGCTTCGCGAACGGGTGAAGGGCGAGGCTGCGGGAGGCGCCGCGGCTGCTGGCCTGGTTGGTGCGCAAGACAGTGCCCGCGCCAGGAACGAGGACATGGACAAGACGCTCGCCAAGCTCGAAGGCGACCGAGAGCGGCTCGAAGCCAGGCTGACGACGCTGGCCCGCGAAAACAAGCGGATGAAGGCGGAGCTTGGCGGTTCTGGATCCGCGAAGCCCGGGAATGGCCCCGGCAATGGCAATGATGCCGGTTCTGCCTTGCGCGAACAGATGAACAATCTGGCGGCTGAGGTCGTCCATTTGACGGCCAAGCTCGAAGGACCTGATTCACCGATCGCCAAGGCGCTGGCGGCGCCGCAGGAAACGCGGTCAGGAACCACCAGCCTGGCCGATCGCGTCCGGGCGTTGCAGAAGGCAGATTTGCCGAGCTGAGTTTCAAGCCCCGGCTTGGAATTGCCTGACTACTCCTATCAGGGCGAAAAATGGTGCAGCGCAATGGCTGACGCGGCAGCAACATTCAGGCTGTCGAACCCTTCCGACATCGCGATCCGCACCGTCCGCAGGCGGGCAAGCAGGCTCTCCGGGAGGCCCTCGCCTTCGGTACCGAGATAGAGCGCCAGTCGTTTCGGTCGCGCGGCATCGCGAATGTCAGCCTCACCACGCGGCGACAAAGCGACCTGGCCGAAGCCCAACTCGCCGAGCTTCGCGATGAAAGCTTCAGTGTCGCCGAAGGACGCAAAGGGCACCTTCAACGCGGCGCCGACGGAGACGCGGATCGCCTTGCGATACAGTGGGTCGCAACAGGTGGCGTCGACGAAGACGGCATCGGCGCCGAAGGCGGCGGCATTGCGGAAGATCGATCCGATATTGTCATGGTTGGCGATGCCGATGAGAACGACGATCAACGCTTCGGCAGGCAAGGTGTCGAGCAAGGCCTCGGCGGGCTGTGGCGTGCCCTTGCTGCCGATCGCCAATATACCGCGATGCATGTGGAAGCCGGCGATCCTGTCCATGACGGCGCTTGCCGCAACGTAGACCGGCAGGTCGGCAGGGGCCTTGCGCAGGATGTCGTCGAGCCCGGCCAGCCGGTTTTCGAGGACCAGGACCGACTCCGCAGCAAAGCGTCCGGCTGACAGCAGGACGTCCAGCACCACCTTGCCTTCGGCAACGAACCGGCCATGGCGGCCGGTGAGATCGCGCTCGCGGATGTCGAGATAGGCGGCGACCCGCGGATCGCGCGCGTCGTCGATCTGGATCGGATCCATCAATACCTCGGCCGGCGAAAAATCGTCAGCGAGGTAAGAAGCGATCGGAGCCGCCAGTCAAGCCCTGCAGGTCAAGTCCCGGCGCGGCGCAGACGCGTTGCCATCTGGGACAAGTCGCCTATCCCGAAAATGCCGTCCAGCATGCGCAACAGTTCGCGCACGGCTTCGGACTTGCAGGAATAGTAGATCATCTGCCGGTCGCGGCGGGTCTCGACAAGATCGAGCGCCCTGAGCTTGGCCAGATGTTGCGACAAAGCGGACTGGCTGAGCATCACCTTTTCGGCGATGGCGCCGACCGACATTTCACCGTCGGCCAGATAGCTCATGATCAAGAGCCGCTTTTCGTTGCCCATAAGGGTCAGAAATGTCGCCGCCGATTCGGCATTGGCGATTAGTTTGGTCGAGACCATCGATGCCCCATGTTTTCCTGCTCATCCAAACGCTATGGGGGCAAATAGCGTTGGCTGCTATAATTCAGCTATGGATCACGCTGCTGATTCAGCGTCGCCTGAATCGTAGATCATTTCGCCCAAATCTCAAGACGTGCTTTTGATTCATGACGATTATCCTTGCGTAGCTGGCGCACGACCGGCTTTGGCCATGTCGACCAGAACCGGCCGCAGGTCGCGCGCGGTCTTCAATGGCTGTGGAAAATAGACCCTGCAAACGGTGTCGCCCGATGCCAGGTCGATGCCATCGGCATCGAAGCCGGTCATGGTCCAACCATCACCTTCAACCCTGGCGAAATGATGGGCATAGACGGCGATGGCGTCGAGATGGTCGGCATTCATGTGGTCGAGAGCGGATTGTTCGCTGGCGGCCAGCTCGTCGACGATCAACCCCTCGGTGATGAGATCGGCACGGTCGAGCAGGTAGGCCTTACCGAAGCCGCCATTCAGGCTGGCGCGCTCCGGCTCGAGGCGAAAGATCGAGAAATCGCCGAGCCCGGCATAGAGCTTTGCCTTGGGATTGCGGTTGAGATAGCGCCGCTCGGCGCGGGCATGCGCGCTCGACCCGCGTTCCAGCGGCTGCGCCCGGCAGACCAGCGTTATCCTGGGATGCGCCAGTGGATCGCCCTTGCCGGGTTCGCCGACAAGCAGCGAGCAGCGCGGCTCGGCAAGGATGGCGCCGGTATGGGCTGACAGCGCCGAGACAAGGATCAGAGGCGTGCCATCGATGTCGGTGGCGACTCCGACCCTGGAGGCCAGCGGTGCGCCGGTCGAAGGCTCGATCACCGCGAGGGCGCCGAAACGGGCGCTGCGGATCAGCGTTGCGGCCAGCCTGATCGCCTCGGCGTCCGTCGCGCGAATGACGTCCTTCTTCGGCTGGTCCAAAATGCCCACCAGGTAAGTTGATTTTCTAAATCCAGTTACTGGCCAATCATGCCGGCTTTGACAAGCGCTTTGATCTCGGCTGTCGAAAAGCCGAAGCGCGCCAGCACGGTCTGAGGTCGCTGATCGTCATCTTCAGGCATGCCGGCAAGCGCCGGCTGCGAGGTCGAGAAGCGTGGCGCGGGTGCGGGCCGCTCGAGCGCACCGGCTTTCACAAATGCGTGACGCGCCCGGTTGTGCGGATGATCCCTGGCTTCGGCCAGCGACAGAACCGGCGCCACGCAGGCATCGCTTGCGGCAAACAGCGCGTCCCAGCCGTCGCGTGTCTTCTGCCGGAACCGGTCGGCAATGGCCGCGCGCATGTCCGGCCACAACGCCTTGTCGTATTGGCCGCGGACAAAATCCTCGCCGAGCGGCAGCAGCCTTGCGAATGCGGCGAAGAAGCGCGGCTCAAGGCAGCCGACCGCAACGTGGCGTGCGTCCGCCGTCTCATAGGTGTCGTAGAAGGGCGCACCGGAATCGAGCAGGTTGGCGCCGCGCCGGTCGCTCCACAGACCTGCCGACATGAAGGCGTGTATGGGGGCCGCCAGCATCGAAGCGCCCTCGACCATCGCCGCGTCGATCACCTGGCCTTTGCCGGAGCGCGAGCGCTCGAACAGCGCTGCAAGCACCCCGGCGATCAGCATCATGGCGCCGCCGCCATTGTCGGCGATCAGATTCAGCGGCGGCACCGGCCGGCCTTCCTCCCGACCGATGGCATGCAACACACCGGAATAGGCGAGGTAGGTGATGTCGTGGCCGGCGCGACCTGCGAGCGGCCCGTCCTGGCCGAAGCCGGTCATGCGGCCGTAAATCAGCGCCGGATTGCGCGCCAATGCAGCATCCGGGCCGAGACCAAGCCTCTCCATCACACCGGGGCGAAAGCCTTCGACAAACAGATCGGCCTTTTCGGCAAGGCGCAGCAGCAGTTCCGTTCCTTTGGCCTGCTTGAGGTCGACGTGCAGGATGGAGCGGCCGTGACGGTCGAGATTGTACGCATCGGAGAGCGGCAGCAGGGGTTGGTCCGAACCGGTGCGCTCGATGCGCAGCACCTCGGCGCCCATCTCCGACAACATCAGCCCGGCCAGAGGCACCGGGCCGAGCCCAGCCATCTCGATGACTTTCAGGCCGGCCAGCGGACCGGTCTTCACTGCGCCGGCCGCCATGGCCGTCTATTTCGGCGCCATGCGGATTGCCCCATCGAGGCGGATGGTTTCGCCGTTCAGCATCTGGTTTTCGACGATATGCAGGGCGAGCGCGGCATATTCGGACGGCTCGCCGAGGCGGGACGGGAAGGGCACGGCCGCGCCGAGCGAATCCTGCACCTCCTGCGGCATGCCGGCCATCATTGGCGTCTTGAAGATGCCGGGCGCGATGGTGCAGACGCGAATGCCGGAGCGCGCCAGGTCGCGGGCAACCGGCAGCGTCATGCCGACGACGCCGCCCTTGGATGCGGCATAGGCGGCCTGGCCGATCTGGCCATCATAAGCGGCCACCGACGCGGTGTTGACGATGACGCCGCGCTCGCCGCCCTGCAGCGGTTCGAGTTTGGCGGCACGGTCGGCGACGAGGCGGATCATGTTGAAGGTGCCGATCAAATTGATCTCGATCACCTTGCGGTACTGGTCGAGCGGATGTGGACCATCCTTGCCGATCGTCTTCACGCCGATGGCAATGCCCGCGCAATTGACCAGGATGCGCGCTGGCCCAAGTCTCTTTTCCACCTCGGCGAGCGCGGCCGCACCGCTGTCGGCGCTGCTCACATCGCACTGGATGGCGGCGCCGCCAATGTCGCCCGCCACCTTCGATGCCCGGTCGATGCCGATATCGAAAATGGCGACGCGCGCGCCCTTGTCGGCCAGCGCGCGGGCGGTTGCCTCGCCGAGGCCAGAGCCGCCGCCGGTTACGATCGCAATCTGGCCGTTCGGGTTCATGCTGCGTGCTCCGTGCTGCTCCGGGTCATGCTACGGAGGTCGCCGCCATGGTGCAACCTGACCAATGGGGATCCATCGCGGCCGCTGCCGCGACCGATCCTGGAGCTCAGGCCATCACTGGTGCCTGCTCGGCGATCCTGGCCAGGTTGGCATGGCCGACCTCGCCGGAGAGCCGCGCCACGGCACCGGGCACGATCTCGTGCGACAGCAGCCGGTCGAGGTCGACCGGGCGCGGCATGGAGATCTGGCCGCGGGGGATCTTTCTGAAGCCGAGCGGGCCGTAATAAGGTTCGTCGCCGACAAGGATCACCGCCGGCGCGCCGGCCTTGGCGGCCGCCTCCAGCGATATCGCCACGAGCCGGCGGCCGATGCCGAGATTTTTGAAGGCGGGCCGCACGGCAAGCGGCCCGAGCATCAGCGCGCGTCCGGCGCCGGCGGCGATGCGGGTCATGCGCACCGAAGCAACGACGATGTCGCCATTCATGGCGACAAAGGATAGCGAGCGCTCGTGGCCGCCGGTCTCGCGAATCTTGTAGGCGGCCAGCACGAAACGGCCGGGGCCAAAGGCTTCGTCGTTGATGGCTTCGATTTCGGGATCATGCGCCGGAGTTTCCGGCAGGTATTTCACGTCGGCAAGGCTCATGGTCTTCGCGGTCCGATAAAGAGGAAAGGTTGCTGCAAGCGGCAGCGTTCGCCAGTCAGCGCTTTCTAAGCGCGGGCGCCCTTTCGTCGTCGGTCAAACCGGATCAAGCCAAGATCGAACATGCGGAGTGTCCGCTAGCATCAATTTCCGGCGGCTGCAATCGGCTGTTTTCATCCGGCGTTTCATACGAGTGACGCTCTGTTCAGCAGATGACGGCTTCGGCATTGCCGCCTTGCGACTAGATTGGCCAAGGCACGCAAGGAGATTTCGTATGGGATTGCTGGTCGAAGGCAAATGGCAGGACCGTCCGGCCAATGTCGATAGCAGCGGCAGGTTCATCCGCACCGAGACGCAGTGGCGTGACTGGATCACGCGCGACGGCGCGCCGGCGCAAGGTCGTACGCGCGGCTTCAAGGCCGAGCCCGGACGCTACCATCTTTATGTCTCGCTCGCCTGTCCGTGGGCGCACCGCACGCTGATCTTTCGCGCGCTGAAGAAGCTCGAAGACATCATCCCGGTTTCGGTCGTGCATCATTTCCTCGGTGCTGAGGGCTGGACGTTTTTGGCCGAGGATGGCGCCACCGGCGACACGCTCTACGGCCTCGACTTCCTGCACCAAATCTACACCAAGGCCGATCCAGCCTATTCGGGCCGGGTTTCGGTGCCGGTGCTGTGGGACAAGAAGGAACAGACCATCGTCTCCAACGAATCCGCCGAAATCATCCGCATGCTCAATTCGGCCTTCGACGAGTGGGGCGATGCCGCTCTCGATTTCTATCCGCCAGGCCTGCGCGGCGAGATCGACAAGGTCAATGCGCTGGTCTTTCCAGCCGTCAACAACGGCGTCTACCGCGCCGGCTTTGCCACCACGCAAGCGGCCTATGAAGAGGCGTTCGGCGAGCTGTTCGCGGCGCTCGACACGCTGGAGGGCCGACTGTCAAAACAGCGCTATCTCACTGGCGAGCATATCACCGAGGCCGACTGGCGGCTGTTCACCACGCTGGTGCGTTTCGACCCGGTCTATGTCGGCCATTTCAAATGCAATCTGCGCCGCATCGCCGACTATCCGAACCTTTCGAACTATCTGCGCGACCTCTACCAGGTGCCTGGTATCGCCGGCACGGTGAACCTGCACCACATCAAAATGCACTATTACGGCAGCCACGAGAGCATCAACCCGACGCGCATCGTGCCGGTCGGGCCTGGGCTCGACTATGGCGCGCCGCACGACCGGGCGCGGTTCAGGCAGGCGGCGTGAGCATCGGATTGACAGCCTACCAGTACGGCGATACCGGCTGGCCTTCAAAAACCTCGGCAAGCCGCCGCAGCGTCGCCGGCGTCGTGCCATGCGGCAAGCGGTCGAGCGGAAAGAAGCCTGCTTCGGCGATCTCGTGGTCCGGCAGTTTCGGCGCGGTCTGGTTGAAGGTTTCGATGAGATAGAGGCCGACATGGTCGCGGCGGCTGGAGCGGCGGTTGAAATGCATCGACTTCAGCACCGGCGGGGCGGTGAGCGCGATATTGCCTTCCTCGGCCAGTTCCCGCGCCAGCGCTTCGCCAAGCGTTTCGCCGACCTCGACGCCGCCGCCCGGCAATTGCCAGCCGGGGACATAGGTGTGGCGGATGAGGAAGACGGTGTTCGAGGCGCGATCGTGGATCAGGCCGCGCACGCCCAGCGTCATCGGCCGCCGCAGCAGGAAATAGAGATGGAACAGCCTTGCCCTGAGGCCTGCCCAGCCGGTCTGGCGAAACGCCTGCTCCGGGTCCGATATAGCCATGACTAGCGAAACCGTGGATGGGCAGGAAACAGTGAGTGGAAAGCGGGGAGCGCGTCGCCTATGAAGGAAGGATGTTCAGGCTCGCGCATATTTCCGATGTCCATCTGGGGCCGCTTCCCGGTGTAACCTATCGCGAACTCGCGTCCAAGCGCGTCGTCGGCTACGTCAACTGGCAGCGCAACCGCCGCCGCCATATGCACGATGCCGTCATCGACACCATCGTCGCCGACATGAAGGCGAGCACACCCGACCACCTCACCGTTACCGGCGATCTGGTCAATCTGGCGCTCGACGGCGAGATCGAGATGGCCAAGCACTGGCTTGAGACGCTGGGTTCGCCGGAGGATGTCTCGGTGGTGCCGGGCAACCACGACGCCTATGTGCCGGGCGCCTTCGACAAGGTCTGCCGCTCCTGGGCGGCGTGGATGAGCGGCGACGGCGTGACTGCGCCGATCGACCGCAACGCTTTTCCCTATCTGCGCGTACGCGGCAATGTCGCGCTGATCGGCGTTTCGACGGCGCGCGCCACGGCGCCGTTCATGGCCAACGGCTTCTTCCTCGAAGGTCAGGCGCAAAGGCTGGCGACAGTGCTCGACGCAACGAACAAACGCGGCCTGTTGCGGGTGATCATGATCCATCATCCGCCGGTGCGCGGCGCCGTCGCCCAGCAAAAGCGCCTGTTCGGCATCTCCCGCTTCCACAAGACCGTTCATAGGCATGGCGCCGAACTCGTGCTGCACGGCCATTCGCATCTGCCGTCGCTGTTCTTCATCGGCGGGCGCGGCGCCAGGATTCCGGTCGTCGGCGTCGCCGCCGCCGGGCAGTCGCCAGGCAGCAAGAACCCGGCGGCACAGTACAATCTGCTCGATATTGACGGGGAGAAGGGCAATTGGCTGATTCGCCTGACGCGGCGCGGCCTGACCGGGCCGGCCTTGCCGCCATCGGACCTGCAGGTCATTGAACTCGGCGCGCAGACACCGAGGCCTTCAGATCGTTGATCAGAAGCTGATCTTCATCGCCATCAGGCGATCCCAAAACAGCGCGGCCGCCACCGCCAGGCCAACAAGCGCGCCGGCGGCGACCAAGCCGAGACCGGAAAGGAACGTCGACCAGCCCTTGCGGGGCACGGCTGCCTGCAAGGGCGGCTCAGCTTCCGGCACGGCGGCGCGTTTCAGGTCGGCGACGGCCGGCTCGACACCGCCCTCCATCATGCGCTGGCGCTCGACGATGCGCTCCGCCACATAGCGCGTGACCTGATCGGCGACCGGTTTCATATCGGTCGATTCGGCGAGCACGACGCGGCCGATGCGGGTATCCCTGAGAAAGCGGTAGGTGCGGCGGTCGCGCCCCATGGCGACATGGCTGACGGCGTCGATCCACAGGCGGGGCTGCAGGCCGGAGGAGATGACGAAGTCGAAATTGTCCATGTCGGCGGGCACGTCGGCAAAGACCGGGGCGAGCTCAGCGGCGAGCAGATCAAGCCGCATCCGGTGCGCCTCGCGCATGTCGACCACGACATCGTCGCGATCGGCGAAGGCATTTTTCACATCGCGAACGGCGTCGGACAGTTTGCGGGAGGTGTCGATGGGGGTGATGTTTTCGCCAGTGTCCTTCATCGGCGTCGCCTCGCTGATATGGTTAATTGCGAGTTAACACAGGCGGCGGCAAAATGCACTGGCGAGGTGCGGGGCGCAAGTAAGTTAGCTCGCCGCGGCCTCGAATGTCGGACGCAGGCGCCTGCCGCGGCGTGCCATGTTTCGGCGCACGGCCTGGGCGACCACATCAGGCACTTCCTCGACCAGCATATGGCCGGCATCGAGCACGTGATGAATATGAAAATGCGCCGGCAGACAATCAGCCTGGGTAAAGGGCAGCACCGGATCGTCCGTTCCCCAAACCACCATCACCGGCATGTCGAGCGTGTCCAGCTGTTCGCGGGGTATGACCCCCTGCCGCTCGTTCCTGGTCATGACGGCCGATATCTCAATCAGCTTGCGCAACTGGCCGGGGCGACGGCGTACGTCCGCCAGGACGCCAACGATGCGTTCGGGCGGCGGGCTTCGCGGTCCCGACATGGCGGCAAGGCAGGCGCGGATTTCCCGTCTGTCGGCGGCCGCGGCGTAGCGGCGCAACAGCGGTCCGTTGATCTCGGGGCCAACACCGCCCGGCGCCAGAAGCGTCAGCGAGCCTATCCTTTCAGGCTCGGCAAGCGCCATCAGGGAGGCGACCGCGCCGCCCATCGAATGACCGGCGACATGCACCCTTGCTATCCCGCGTGCGGCGATATCGGCGAGAACCGCTCGCGCCGCTGTTCTGGCCGGGCCGCTGCCAGGAAATACGAGAGACAGTCCGTGTCCCGGAAGATCGTAGGCCAAGGTCCTGACATCGGGCCCTAGCGACGCGGTCACCTCGCGCCAGATATCATGGCAACCACCGAAGCCATGCAGCAGGACGACCGTCTTCGGCCCGGCGCCCCGCTCGGCAACATAGAGGGATGAGACCATGAAAATGTGCGATTATTGCAAGACTGGAGAGGAAATTCGAATCGAGGCTGGATTGCTCCCAGTCCAGACCGATGGCCAGTAAAGTTTTCGCGATCCGGAAAGACTAGCTCGCGTTGCCGAGGCCCGCGGCGCGCAGCGCCTCAACCAGCCGGTCGGTCAGATCGGCGGGATATTTGCGCTCGGCGAAGGCCGCGCGCGGATCGGCGGCGAATTTCGGGAATTTGGTGGTCAGCTCATCCAGAAGCTTGGCTGCCAGCTGTTCGCGGCCGGCAGCCTTGGCGCCGATCAGCCGCGCCGCCAGATAATGCGATTTCATCGCCGTCGTGCGCAGCGACTCGCTGGCTATCGCGGCCTTGTTCATGTCGCCCAGCATGAATTGCCCGGCGAAAAGCCCAAAATCCCACCATGTCGGATGGCCGCTGAACGTCTCGACGGCATGGGTCAGGATGGGTGTTCCCTCGGCATATTTGCCGGCAAAGATCAGGCCATAGCCGTAAGCGGCAGCCATGCCGAGGTCGTAGGGGTTGAGCTCATAGGCCTTGCGCATCCAGCGGATCGATTCCTCGGTGTTGCCGAGGCGCGAATTGAGGTAGCCATAGGCGCGGTGCGCATAGGGGCTGGTCGGTCCCATCTGGATGGCGCGATGGGCGAAAGACATTGCCTGTTCGACCGTCGCGCCAGGCGGATAGGCGTAATGATCGGTGGCGGCCTCAAGGGTCAGGGAGGCCAGTTCCGAATAGACCAACGACGATTTCGCACCCTGGCCGACGAGGTTGTCCAGGCAGCGATAGGCGGCCTCGTGCGTCCTGGTGCTCTGGTCGAGATAGTATCTGTCGTTGAGGATCAGGCAGCTCGTCAGCCCGGTCTGAATGCCGTTCTGTTCGATGTAGCTGTAGAGCGGGCCGGAGGCGGGAATGGTCGAGCTGAGGATGGCGGCGATACGATCCTCGACGGTGCCAGGTGCGCTGTCGGCGGCCGTCAGACTGCGGGACAAAAGCACGCGGCCGGTCGCCACGCTCTGCAGTTCGAGCGTCACGTCACCTGCCATTGGTCCCGGCAGGACATCGAAAACGAAGCTGGTCGGGTCGGTGCTCGGATCGCGCTTGCTGTCGGCGTCGCGGCCGATGAAGTCGATCGTGTCGAAACCGGCAAGGCCGGCGCGCAGCGAAGCGGCGACGCGGCCGGCCTCGGGGCCGGTGGCCTTCACCGCGATGTAGACGAGGGGCAGGGCCTCCATCGACGGCGATGCGATGCTGCTCGTTACGCCTGCGGTCTCGACCACCGCGGTAGGATCGCTGCTGGCAAGCAATGCGCCGCTGCCCTGGCGCAGGATGAGCACGCCCAGCATGAGAATGACCAGCGTCATGGCGACCCAGAAGAACTGGAGATGGCGCGCCAGCGAAGGCCCAGGTTCTGTAACCCCCGAAGCTGTCGCGGCAGCGGGAACGGCGTCAAGAGCCGCCTGGTCGGGCGATCCGGGCAAGGCGGCTACCGCCGCCGCAAGCGGCTCCTGCCCAACCGGCAGGCGTATGGCGTTGAGCTCATAGGACGGCACGTAGCCGCCGCGCGGAATGGCAATGCGAACCGGTTCGGCTATGCCTTCATTGGCGAAATAATGCTGGAGAAGTTCGCGCAGCCGGCCTGCCTGCACCCGGACAACGGCGTCGGTCGACGAATCGAAATCGCCGTCCTTGCCGAAGACGTCCATGGCGATGGAGAAACCCTTGAGCCTGTCGGCTTCGCCGGCCTGCTCGCGCTCAACAAGATAGCGCAGCAACTTGCGCGCGCGCTCGGAACGTCCGAACGTTTCGCTGGCGAGCAGTCGCTCCAGTGTCTCGCGCACTGCGGGGGCGGCAGGCGTGGCATGCTGCAAGTGTCGATCCTCTCGAAGTCGGCACAGGTTGAGGCGCAATCATATAGAGCCTGCACTTCCATACAAGCATGCTTATGTTATGCGATCGCGTAACACACCGGATAGTTGCCGGTGGTTGACACAAAAGACCGGAATTTCCCTCGGCAAATGGGGGATTTCCGGGCGCCGCGGACATTCGGCGCCCGGGAAAATATCAGCCGGCCTTGCGGCCGATTATCCGGTTGGCGGCCGAAACAACGGCTTCCAGCGAGGCGGCGACGATGTTGGTGTTGATGCCGGCGCCGAACAGCTTGCCGCCGGGATATTCCATCTCGACATAGGAAATCGCCGAGGCGTTCGAGCCGCGCTGGAGCGAATGTTCGGAATAATCAAGCACCGACATGTCGACGCCAACATGACGCGACAGCGCATCGACGAAGCCGTCGATCGGGCCGGTGCCGGAGCCGGCGATGGTCGTCTCCTTGCCGTTGTCGAGGATCACCGCCTCGACCACGCGCCGGCCCTTTTTCTCGGTATCGGGATAGGTGTGATGGTCGAGGAACTTCAGTCGTGCGCCGGGCTGGTCGACATAGGTTTCGATAAAGCGGTCATGGATGCGTTTTGCCGGCACTTCCTTGCCTTCGGCGTCGGTGATCGCCTGGATCTCCTGGCTGAACTCGATCTGCAGGTTGCGCGGCAGATTGAGGCCGTAATCGGCCTGCAGTACATAGGCGATGCCGCCTTTGCCTGACTGTGAGTTGATGCGGATGATCGCCTCGTAGCTGCGCCCGACATCGGCCGGATCGATCGGCAGATAGGGCACTTCCCAGACCGGCGTGTTGGCCTTCTTCAAGGCCTTCATGCCCTTGTTGATGGCGTCCTGGTGCGAGCCGGAAAAGGCGGTGTAGACCAGTTCACCGACATAAGGATGGCGTTCGGATATCTTCAGCTGGTTGGAATATTCGTAGACGTCCTTCATCCGGTTGATGTCCGAGCAATCCAGGTGGGGATCGACGCCTTGCGTGTACATGTTGAGCGCCAGCGTCACGATGTCGACATTGCCGGTGCGCTCGCCATTGCCGAACAGCGTGCCTTCGACGCGGTCCGCACCCGCCATCAGGCCGAGCTCGGTGGTGGCGATGCCGGTGCCGCGGTCATTGTGGGGATGCAGCGAGATCAACAAGTTTTCACGGTTGTCGAGGTTACGGCACATCCACTCGATACGGTCGGCGTAGATGTTGGGCGTCGACATCTCGACCGTCGAGGGCAGGTTGATGATCAGCTTGTTGTCGGGCGTCGGCCTGACGATCTCGGTGACGGCGTTGCAGATCTCCAGCGCCACGTCGAGTTCGGTGCCGGTAAAGCTCTCCGGCGAATATTCGAAGCGATAACCGCCGCCGGCCTTGGCCGCCATGTCGGTGATCATCTTGGCCGCGTCGGTGGCGATGCGCTTGATACCGCCGACATCCTTCTCGAAGACGACGCGACGCTGCAACTCGCTGGTCGAATTGTAGAAATGCACGATCGGGTTGGTGGCGCCCTTCAGAGATTCGAAGGTGCGGGTGATGAGTTCGGGACGGCACTGCACCAGCACCTGTAGCGAAACATCAGCCGGCACATTGCCTTCCTCGATGCACCAGCGGGCGAAATCGAAATCGGTCTGCGAGGCCGAGGGGAAACCGATCTCGATCTCCTTGAAGCCCATGTCGAGCAACAGGGCGAACATGCGCGCCTTGCGCTCATGACCCATCGGATCGATCAGCGCCTGGTTGCCGTCGCGCAAATCGACCGAACACCAGATCGGTGCCTTGTCGATGACCTTGTTGGGCCAGGTGCGGTCGGTGAGACCGACCGTCGGGTAGGGCTGGTATTTTCGGGCCGCGCCCGGCATGTGGCCGGCCGCGCGTTTTACGCTTTCGGCTTCGCCGGCGCGGATGTCTTCTCGTGCGTTCATCGTCTTGTTCTCCCGGCGGCTCGCGGATCGGTCTTCGGACGGATTCCAGGGCGAGCAGCGCCTTATCAGATTTTCGTTCGCTTGATGTGAATTGCCAATTTCTGAACTGGCCAAGGAGCGTGCGCGTAAGCGGCGGTTCGACCGCCGGGCGCTCCTTCAGCGAACCCGGCGATCGCCGATAAGGCCGAGAAGAAGCAGGGTCGATGCCAGCGCGCGCACGGTCTCGCCGGCAAAGCCGGTCGGACGGGAAGCGACGGAGGAGACGCGCGTGTTCATGGCGGGGTTCATACAGGAGCCGCCATGGACAGGCAAGTGGGCTGCCATTCCACCACTCGCGAGCACTCTTCCCCATGCGCGGCAAATGCGCCAGACTTGCGTGTGGCCGAGGCCGCAATGCTTCGCCGTCGGAGGGATCATCCGTGAATTTTGTTTTCTTCTCGCCGCATTTTCCCGCCAACGGCGCCGATTTCTGCGACCGGCTGAAAAAGGCCGGCGCTACGGTGCTGGGCATTGGCGATGCGCCTTATGAGGCGCTGGACGGGAAGCTGAAGGTGGCCCTGTCGGAATATTACCGCATCGCCGACATGGAGGACTACGATCCGGTGTTCCGGGCCATGGGTCATTTCATCCACAAATGGGGCCGGATCGAGCGCTTCGAGTCACTCAACGAGCATTGGCTGGAGCTGGAAGCCAACATCCGCACCGACTTCAACATCTACGGCACCAAGCTCGATTTCGTGAAGAATTTGAAGCGCAAGAGCCGCATGCGTGCATTCTTCCGCAAGAGCGGCGTCGACACCATCGCCCAGCGCAAATGCTCCGACCGGGCCGGCGCCATGACCTTCATCCGCCGCGTCGGCTATCCCGTGGTGGTGAAGCCCGATTCCGGGTCCGGCGCCTCGAACACCTTCAAGATTTCCAACGCCAGGGAGCTTGACCAGTTCTTCAGAGACAAGCCCGAGGACGTGACCTTCGTCATGGAGCAATTCATCGAGGGGCTGGTGGTGACCTTCGATGGGCTGGTCAACCGTGACGGCGAGGTGGTGCTGGCGGCCAGCCACCGCTACGACCAGAGCATCATGGAAGTGGTCAACAAGGATCGCCACATGAGCTACACCTGCTTTCCCAAGGTCCGACCGGCGATCGAAGAGGCCGGCCGCAAAATCCTCAAGGCGTTCGACGTGCGCGAGCGCTTCTTCCACATCGAGCTGTTCGAAACCAAGGACGACCGCGTCATCGCGCTTGAGGTCAACATGCGGCCGCCCGGCGCCTGGATGACCGATGCGATCAACTACACGTTCGACATCGACGTCTACGCGGCCTGGGCGGACATGGTGGTGAAGGATGCCGCCGGTGGTCCTTATGAGGGCAAGTATTTCACCGCTTATGCCAGCCGCAAGCAGCACCTCCACTATTTGCACAGCCATGAGGACGTGATAGCCGCGCATCGCGACAAGATCGTCCATCATCAGCCAATTGAAGAGGTTTTCAGCCGCGCCATGGGAAATTACGCCTACCAGATGCGCTCGAAAGACGAAGCAGCACTGCGCGCGGCCGTCGCCTACATCCACGCGGAAAAGGCTTGAACGCGATGGACATCTCCTATCACAAGCATTTCTCCGGCAATCTCGGCCGCGACATGGAATACAAGCGCTACGGCCATGCCGGCCGGCCGGTGGTGGTGTTCCCGACGTCGCAGGGGCGGTTCTACCAATTCGAGGATTCCGGAGGGGTTGGAGCGCTGGCCGAATTCATCGATACCGGCCGCATCCAGCTGTTCGCGGTCGACGGCGTCGATTCGGAATCGTTCTTCAACAAGCATGCCGGCGCCGCCCACCGTATCGGTCGCCACGAGGCTTATTTCCGATATGTGCGCGAGGAGGCGCTGCCGGAGTTTCTGGCGACCGCCGAGCAAGCCAATGGCGGGCGCAAATTAAAGCCGCTGTTCACCGGCTGTTCGATGGGCGGTTATCATTCCTCGAACTTCGTCTTTCGCTTTCCCGAACTCGCCAGCGGCGTCATCGCGCTGTCGGGCGTCTATTCGGCGGGCGACTTCTTCGGCAAGGTGCTGGAAGGCGACATTTTCTACAATTCGCCGCTCGACTATCTGCCCGGCATCGTAGACCCAAAACTGCTTGCCCGGCTGAAGTCGCTGAGGATGATCTTCTGCTGCGGGCAGGGCGCCTGGGAAGAGCGGATGCTGGTCGAGACCCGCAGGCTGGAACAGATCCTGCGCGACAAATCCATTCCCGCCTGGGTCGACTATTGGGGCGGCGATGTCAGTCATGACTGGCCATGGTGGCACAAGCAGCTGGTCTATTTCTTCGGCCGCTGGCTGGATGATGATCTGATGCACCGGCTCGATTGATGACCACACCCGAACCTATCCGCCGCTTTATCGAGGCCACCAATGCGGGTGATAGCGAAGCCGTTCTCCACACGTTCACAGCCGATGCGTCCCTGACCGACTGGGGGCGGTCCTTCCAAGGCCGCCAGCAGATCGCGCGCTGGAACCAGTCGGACAATATCGGCGTGAAGTCCAATCTTCGCATTGTCCGCATCGCCGAGGTCGAGGGCAGCTACCGCGTCCGCATTGCCGTGAAAGGCAATGGCTTCAACGGCGAGGGTGACATGACCTTCGTGCTGGACGGCCACCGCATAGCGAGCCTCGTCATCTCCTGACGCGGCTCAGCTACCCTTCCTGGCAAACCGGCAGAGCAATGGTCTCGTGTTCCACCGCCGATCCACGGCGCAAGCCGAGAAAGACGACAAGGGCGGTGACGATGGTGATTGCCGCCAGCACGATCAGCAGCCTGTCGAACGCGATCTCATAGGCCTGGACCAGGACCGTGGCTCCGGCACCCGGCAAGCGGGCTGCCGCTTCGCCGATGTTGCCGGTCACCAGCAGCTGCGCGGCGGCGGTTGCATCCAGGGAAGACGCCGTTCCCTGAGCCGCCAGTTGGGCTGCCGTGAAACCCGACAGGACTGCCATGACGATCGCCAGCGCCACGCCTTCGCAAGCGACGCGGGTGGTGTTGAAGATGCCGACCGCCATGCCGGCACGCTCTTTCGGCACGACGCCGACGGCAAGTCCGTCCATCAGCCCCCAGGGCAAGGCGATGCCGACGCCGATGAGGATCAGCGGCGCCACCAGCGCTGCGACGACAGGCGGTGTCAGGCTCAGCCAGACAAGGCCGCCGGCGGCCACAAGCAGGCCGACACCGCAGATCGTTGCCGGAGCGATCCAGCGCGCTACCTGGCCGGCGAGCAGTGGCAGGATCAACAGCGGTCCCGACAGGCAGATCATCAACTGCCCCGCCTTGATCTCGCTCATCCCCTCGATGCCGATGAAGCGGATAGGCAACAGCACCAGCAGGACGACGAAGCCATAGGCGGGAGCGGCCGCCAGGAACTGGACGCCGACGAAGCGGGGAAAGCGGAACAGCGAGAGATCGAGCATCGGCCGGCGCACGCGCCGCTCGACGACGACGAAAGCGGCAAAGCAAAGGGCGGCCGCCACGAGAAGCCCGATCACCAGGGGATCGGTCCAGCCGCTCTGCGGCGCTTGCAGCACGCCGTAGGTCAGCGATGCCAGCGCGATCGTAAAGGTGCCGGCTCCCGCCCAGTCGAGGCCGGTCGCATCCGGATCGCGCGATTCCCTGATGGTGCGCAGGCCGAGCAAAGCGGCTGCAATCGCGAGCACTGCCACCAAGACGAAGATCGATCGCCAGCCGAAAGCATCTATGAGCAGGCCCGACGCGATCGGCCCAAAAGCGAGGCCGATGCCGAAACTGGTGCCGAGGAAGGAGAAGGCGCGCAGCCGCAATGGCCCATCGAATTCCTGGGCAAGAGCGGAGGCGCCGCCGGCAAAGGCGGCGGCACTGCCGAGCCCTTGCGCAGCCCTGAGCACATCGAACCAGACGATATCAGGGGCAAACATCGATCCCAGCGATGCCAGCACATAGGTGGCGAGGCCAACAAGGAAGAGCCGCTTGCGGCCATGATTGTCGGCCAGCGCGCCTGATGCCATCAAGGTGGCGGCGAAGGTCAGCATGAAGGCGTTGGTCACCCAGTTGAGCGCGATCGGGCTGCCGCCGAGGTCGGCCGCAATGCGGGAAAGCGCGACGGCCGGGCCGGTGAAGGTCAAGGGCATTGTCATGGCGGCAAGGCATACCGACAACAGGACAAGCCATGGCGCGACCGCGCCGTTTGTGGTCTTCGAGGTCATGGATTTCCTATCTGAACCAGGATCCGCCGGCCTGCCGCAAGCTTGCTGCGCCGGTCGTAACGGGAAGATAGGCTCGCGACACTTCGAGAAAAATAGTGTTAAATCTCCAGATATACCGGACTGAAACGCTCGAATGGAGAGATGCGATGGAACGCCTCAATGGGCTCCTGGCCTTTGCCCGCACGGCTGAGTTCGGCAGCTTCATCGCTGCGGGCCGCACGCTCGGAATCTCGGCATCGGCCGTCGGCAAGAGCGTCGCCAGGCTCGAGCAGGATCTCGGCTTAAGGTTGCTTCAGCGCAGCACGCGCCGCATCGGCCTGACCGAAGAGGGCAAGCTGTTCAACGAGCGGGTGCGGCGCATCCTCGACGACATCGACGATGCCGAGGCGATGCTGTCGCGGAGCCGCGAAACACCGCATGGGCGGCTGCGCGTTTCGACGCCGATCGTGACCTATCATTTGCTGTTCCCGGTGCTGTCGGAGTTCATGGCGCGCTATCCCGAAATCGAACTCGACATCGACTTTAACGACCGCATCGTCGACCTCATCGACGAAGGCGTCGACATCGCGATCCGCAGCGGCGACCTGCCGGATTCGCGCCTGGTGGCGCGGCCGCTTGCACCCTTCCGGCTGCTGTTGTGTGCGGCACCCTCCTATATCGAGCAGCACGGCAACCCGAGCCGCCCGGACGATCTCGTGAACCATTACGGCATCCGCTTCCGCTTTCCCAACAGCGGCAAGCTGCAAGGCTGGCCGTTCATCGGCGGCAGCGCCGAGCCGCAGGTCCGCTCGATGCTGACCTGCAACAACACGGAGGCGCTGAAGGGCGCCACGATGGCCGGGCTCGGCATCAGCTCGATGCCCGATTTCCTGGTCCGCGAGGCGCTGCGTGACGGCCAGCTACGCACGGTGCTGGACGACCATGTCGACGGCCGCGGCCAGTTCCGGTTGTTGTGGCCGTCCAATCGTCATTTGTCGCCGAAGGTTCGCGCCTTCGTCGATTTCCTTCCCGACCGGCTTGCCGCGACGCTGAGCGGCTCTTGAATTAGTCCTTCGCGGCCGACGGCGATAACGAAGACAGCGAGGAATAGCTCTGCTTCTCAGTAGGTGGCGCGGCCGCCGGACAGGTCGAAGGTCGCGCCGGTGGTGAAGGAATTTTCGTCCGATAGCATGAAGGCGATCATCGCAGCCGCCTCTTCGACTTCGACGAACCGGCCTCGCGGCACCTTGCCCAGCATGTAGGCGACCTGGGCCTCAGTGAGCTGTTCGAGGATGCGGGTGCGGGCGGGCGATGGGGTCAGCGCGTTGACGGCGATGTCGTGGCCGGCCAGTTCCTTACCGAGCGATTTTGTCAGCGCGAGCACGCCGGCCTTGGCGGCGGAATAGGCGGCGGCATTCGGATTGCCTTCCTTGCCTGCGACCGAGGCGATGTTGACGATGCGGCCGTAGCTGCGCGCGATCATGCCGGGCACCAGGCGCTTGCAGCAGTAGAAGACGCCGTTGAGGTCGATGTCGATTATCTGGCGCCAGGCGGCAGGATCATAATCCGCCACCGTCGCTGCCGGTCCGGCGATGCCGGCATTGTTTACCAGCAGATCGACCGGACCAAGCGAGCGCTCGGTTTCGGTCGCGGCGCTGTCGACGGCCTCCATCAGCGATTGATCGCACAGCAAACCCTCGACCCGGCCGAGCGGGGCGAGTTCGGAAACGGCCTTCGCCATGGCGGTCTCGTCCACATCCCAGATGGCGACGCTGGCGCCCGATGACAGCAGTCGCCGGGCGACAGCAAGGCCGATGCCTTGCGCGCCGCCGGTCACCACGGCGACCCGGCCTGAGAGATCGACGGCATTCACACGACGTTTCATGGGCACTTTTCCTCTTCCCTGGATATTTGAATCTCAGTCCCTGACGGCTCTCGCCATCAGCCGCGCTATGCTCGGCCCGGCGATGAGCACGACCAGGAAGCGGGCCGACTGCAAGGCCATGACGAAGGATATGTCGACGTTCTGGGCGGCGGCGGCAATGATGGCGACGCTGTCCATGCCGCCGGGGCTGGTCGCGAGATAGGCGGTCAGCGGATCGATACCAAGGACGTGGCTGATCAGCCAGGCTAGCCCGCCGCAAAAGGCGATCAGCACGACGATAGAGCCGACGATCTGCGGCAGCGCCCGTGTCGCATGACGCAGGATCGCCCGGGTAAAATTCAGCCCTATCGACCAGCCGACCATCGCATAGGAGAGCGCCAGCAGCCATGGCGGCAATTGCATCGCCACGCCGAAGCCGAGATGGACGATGGTGCCGATGATGAAGGTGCCGAGGAAGAAGGGTGACGGCAGCCGGCACAACCGGCCGAGCAGGCCGCCGACCAGCGCCACGCCGAGCGTGGCGGCAAAGGCTGCCGGTTCGATCGGCGGGAACCAGACGATGGCTGGTACCTCGATGCCCGAAGTGTCGACCCACATCTTGGCGACGAGTGCTGCCGTCATCGAGACGAAGATGACGCGCAGATACTGCATGAAGGCGACGAGGCGCTGATCGGCGCCGAAGGCACCGGCCATCAGCACCATGGCAGTGGCAGCACCCGGCGACGAGCCCCAGACCGCGGTGGTGCCGGGCAGGATGCGCCAGCGGCTGATCAACCAGCCAAGCAGGCTGGACGCCGCAAGGGTCGCCAGCACCACGACAAGGACCAGCGGCCATTCCTTGTAGAACACCGAAAAAATGTCGGTGGAGATCGACGCCGCGACCAGACAGCCGACCAAGGCCTGGGCGGCGGCGAACAGCGGCCGCGGCACGCGCACCGTGGCGCCATTGGTGCCGGCAAGGATCGCCGCCAGCATCGGGCCGATCAGCAGCGCCGCCGGCAGTGCGGCGTATTCCAGCGCGCCGGCGAACAGCAGCGAGACGATCAGCAGCACCACCCACTGCCGAACCGGACGCATGCGCGCCATGCGTTCGACGGCCGGTTGGTCTGGCGAAGAGTCCATGTTTGGGTCTTAGACCTGGAAGAGAAAAATGCGAACGCTGTCTCGGACGAAATTCACGACCCCGACCCCGCGTTGGGATGTCACTCGTTCTTGATGGCGGGCAGGCCGAAACCGCCGGCCGGATGGGTCTCGACCTGGAATTCGAAGCCGGCGATGATCGGCCGGGCCTTGGCGATCGCTGCCTGGACCTCCGGCAGCTGCAGCGAAGCCTTGTGGCTTGCGGCGTCGGTCCACACTTCGGTCACCCAGATCGCGTCGGCATCGGCCGGGTCGCGGGCGATGACATAACTCAGGCAACCCGGCATGGCGCCGGTCGAGGCGAGCAGCACATCCATGATCGCGTCGCGCTGGCCGCGCGACGCCCGCATTTTTCCGATCAATCCGTACATTGCCTCTCCCCTTCTTCCAACCTCAGCAAACGTGCGCACGACATGCATGGTTGCGAGACGCAGTATGCAATTGCCGGCTCACGGCATCAACTGGCCACCGTTCACCTCGATCACCTGGCCGGTGATGTAACCACTCAGGAGATCGGAGGACAGGAAGAGATAGGCGCCGACGCAGTCTTCGGCCGTGCCGGCACGCCCTTGAGGAATGGTGGCGACCATGCCCTTCATCTGCTCGTCGGTGGAATAGCGCTCATGGAAGGGTGTCGCGATGGTGCCCGGCGCCACCGCGTTGACGCGGATGCCGAAGCCGATCAGTTCCTTGGCCATGCCGCGCGTCACATTGGAGACAAAGGCCTTGGCCGAACCGTACAGCCCGGCGCCGCCGCCAGCGCCATTGCGCGCCGCGATCGACGAGGTGTTGACGATGAAGCCGCCCTGCTTCTTCAGCCATGGCATCGCCTTGCGCGAGGCCGTCAGCACCGAGCGGGCGTTGAGGTCCATCACCGCGTCGTAGTGCGCCTCGGTCTGCTCCGCATAAGGTACGCGGCCGAGCATGCCGCCGGCATTGTTGATCAGCCCGTCGAGCCGCCCGAATGTTTCGGCGCTCTCCTCGACTACCCGCTCGACATCGGCTGCCTGTGAGAAGTCGCCCTGTGTCAGGAACACCTCACCGCCGCTGTCGCGGATGTTTTTGGCCAGCGTTTCTGCGGCCTCCCGGCTCGAATTGTAGTGCAGGGCGACCCGGCATTTCTGGGCGGCGTAGGCCAGTGCAAGGGCGGCACCGATGCCGGTCGAAGCGCCGGTGACCAGCACCGCCTTGCCGGCAAGATCTGGGATGACAAGAGCGGTCGCGGTCATGGGCACTTTTCCTTCGGGATGTCTGCTCTGCCTTCGTAAGCTTACACCGCCTTCACGTTCAAGTCCGTGGCGGCTTATGGCCTGAGATAAGCGTAGCCCTGGCGCTGCAACTCGGCGAGTTTGACGACGCCGCCCTTGTCGGCGGCGTGAAAACCATCGAGCAGGTCGGCAAGGGTGATCTCCATGCTTTGCATTGTGTTGCCGCAAGCATGCGGCTCAAGACCCTGCTGGACGAGGCCGGCAAAGCGTCCCGAAATCGCCGCCGATATGCCTTTCGACTTGAAACCGGCAAGGGCGGGACCATGCACGACCAGCACGATGTCGAAATTGCCGCCGGTGCCTTCATAGTGGTTCTTGATGTTGCCGAGCACAAAATTGACCTTGTCGAGGTCGCTGAGATGATAGGCCACCTTCGGTCTGTCCTCGGCGGCGGCCGCCCGGCCCAGGCCGAACAGGCCGGCGGCGCCGGCAAGGCTGGCACGGAAAATGTCGCGTCGGCGCATGGCATCCTCCTCGGCTGGTGCTCATAGAAAATTGCGTGGCTGCGGCCATGATACTAGCATAAATTGACGTTACGTCCTGTCGATGCGAGGAGGGGGTCCAGTGGCATTCAGGAAGTGGAAGAATTTCGCCGTCGCCGGATTTGGCGCCATGCTGCTCGGCGCACTTGCGGGTTCGGCCGTGGCCGACGATGCGCTTAAATTGCCCCAACTCAGTGCGAGTGGCGCCGATGCCTGTTTCGGCCGTGTCTATGACGCAGCCCATCTCAAGGCGCATCCGAAGCAGAAGGTGGCGCGGATTTTCTTCCTCTATGGCCATGATCCGGTGAGCCATCCGAACGAGGAGCCGACGGCGAATGCGGACACCTCCTACAATGGCTTTCTCACCACCACGGTGCGTGGCGCCAAGACGCCGCAATGGGCCGGCGGCTGGTGCAATCACGAGTCGGAGGACGGCAAGTCGGGCCCGATCCGCTGCGGCATGGACTGCGACCGCACCATGGCTTCGCTGAAACTCGATGACAAAGGCCGCCTGATCCTCACCGATGTTTCGTCCGATCTCTATCTCGACGCCGGATCGGAAGACGAACTGGGCGAGGCTGAATATGATCGGCAGGCGCTGGGCTCAGAGGACGACAATTTCCGCCTCGACCCGATGCCGGCGGCAACCTGCAAGGCCGAATTCGCCAAGATCGATCCGATCGATCCGGCGCTGGGTGCGCCGTTGCGCGAGCGGCTGAAGCCGGACCAGCCTTTCTGCTTCGGACGCAATTACGATGCCGCGCACCTGAGCTCTCATCCCGACCAGCTGACGCAGTCGATCCGGGTCTTCCGCGGACCGGTCGAGCTTGCCTCCTTCGCCTCAGGCGGCGATGTCACAAATTGGCCCGACGGCGCAGACATCGCGGTTTCGGTGACCACCAGGAAGAACGGGACGAAGGTCACGCAGACCTATTCCTGCCAGGGCGAAGCGGATCAATGGCGCTGCGCGGCCAGTTCGAAGATGAGCAATTTTTCCTGCGATATCGCGCAAAAGGAAATCTTCCTCAAGCGCGGCGCCAACGGCACCCTGATGCTGGCCAACCCCAATAGCAGCCTGGCGATTGTCGATCTGTGCTCGAAGACCGCGGATGGCAAGACGAAGTCCGATGACAAGGTTTACCGGTTGGAGGCCATGCCGCAGTCGGCGTGTGCGCCTTAGTCACTTTAGCAGCCATTTGGAAATGAATACGATGCGTCGCAGCTTTCTTGGTTTTCTGACTTCCTTGGCTTTCATCGGTTCCGCCAACGCTGAAGGCGAGGCTGAGGCTCGCAAGGCGGCCTCAACAGCACAGTTGAAGAAGGAGGGCGTGCCGTTCATCGACCATTTGCCGACGATCGAAACCGAAGCCGAAAGTCGGCGACGAACGAAGGACGAGGTGGTTAAACGCGCCATCGCACTGGTGATCGTGGCCGTCACAGCGGAGCCAATGATCGAAATCTTTTAAGCAACTTGATCAGCCAGTTTGGAGCCGAAGGGTTTTTTACGCCCAAAGAGCAAGCGTTTGTCGGTAACGCCGTTGCAACCGAGCAAGATCGCGCAAATTTTAGCTGGCGCTATGAAGGGGCTTTCGTAATGTTGTGGGCGTTGCAAGTCTTCAAAAACCTTGGGCGTCCAGACAAGCCTTGCGATGTGTCGCGTATGGTTTCGGTGTTGCGTGACCTCGACACGGAAGGGCTGCTCAAGCGGGCCAATTTGCGCCCGCAAAGCGAGCTTCTCGATGCTGCCGATCTGATCTATCGGTACAATTGGGCTGTGATGGATGCGCGGGTGAATGGGAAAGCCGCGCCGGCAGGATTGGAACGAGACGTGGTTGTCGAACGTCATTACGCGCTCAATTGGCTGATTGGGTATATGGGGCAGGAATGGGATGACATCTCGACCGACACATGATGAGCCGATCGCAAGCGGGTGCTACCTTGGATCGGACTTCGCTTGCCGAGTTTGGATTTGACGAACTTAGACGGTTCGCCTGACTACGCTTTTGCCGAGGCCGAGCTGGCGCGCGCTTGAGCAGCAGGCGCTGCCCGATTTGGAGGCAATCAACGCCTGGATGTAGCCATTGGCGGGCTACCCCACATGGCGGTAATGGCGCAATCGATCCGGCGAGGTCGGCAGATCCTCGCCCGAGGATGATGCCCTGAGTTTTTCCTCACGCGAACGGCACCGCCGTCGTGCCTTTCGGCAGCTTCGCCTCGTCGTCGGGCTCGACATGGATGGTGACGCGCACCGAGGGGATTTCGGCCTTCAGCGCGTCCTCGATGCGGTCGCAAATGACGTGGCTGGCGCCGACCGTCATGTCGGCGTCGACGACCAGGTGGAACTCGATGAAGGTGGCGCGGCCGGCGATGCGGGTCTTGAGGTCATGAACCTCCAGCGCGCCCTTGCAATTGGCCGAGATGATGTCGCGAATGTGCATGTGTTCGGACGTGTCCACTGCGCGGTCCATCAGCCCGTTCATCGACGAGCCGATGACGTGCCAGCCCTGCCACAGGATGTTGAGCGCGACGATGACGGCAAGCGCCGGATCGAGGATCTGCCAACCGGTCAGGATAGCGCCGACGAGGCCGCCGAAGACGCCGACCGAGGTCACGACGTCGGTCATGATGTGCCGGCCGTCGGCGACCAGCGCCGGTGATTTTGCGCTGCGCCCGGCGCGGATCAGCGTCCAGGCCCAGAAGGCGTTGATGACGGTGGCGACACCGTTGATCGCCAGGCCCTCCCAGGGTTGTTCGAGCGGGGTCGGCGTCTGCCAGGAGCGCCAGACCTCGTTGAGGATCAAAAGCGCGGCGAGCACGATCAGCACGCCTTCCAGCACCGCCGAAAAATACTCGGCCTTGTGGTGGCCGAACGGATGGTCCTGGTCGGCCGGCTTGTAGCTGACCAGGACCGCCCAATAGGCGGCGGCCGAGGCTATGACGTTGACGATCGACTCCAGCGCATCCGAATAGAGCGCAACGGAGCCGGTGACGTACCATGCGGCAAGCTTGAGCGCGAGCACCACGCAGGCGATGACAATCGACCAGAAGGCAAGGCTGGCGATCCTTTGCCTGGCCGCTGCCTTCGCTGCGATCGCCGCCATGTTGTCCGTTGCCGCCATCGTTTCTAGGCGGCCTTTTCCTTGGCCTTGCGCGGCAGATGCGCAACGATGTTTTCGATGATGCGCATGCCGGCATTGTGGCCGAGCGTCATGATCGATTCCGGATGGAACTGGACGGCGGCGATCGGCTCCTTGCGGTGTTCGAAGGCCATGATGATGCCATCCTCGGTCTCGGCGGTGACGATGAAATCGTCGGGCAGCCGCACCGGATCGGCAAAGATCGAGTGGTAGCGGCCGACGGTCACTTCCTTGGGCAGGCCGGAGAAGATGATTCCGGGCTTGGAGACGCGGATGCGCGACGGCTTGCCGTGCATCGGCACGTGCAACTGCCTGAGTTCGCCGCCATAGGCCTCGGCCAGCGCCTGCAGGCCAAGGCAGACGCCGAAGACCGGCAGGTCGCGGGCGCGGGCGTTCTTGATGGTCGCGGCGCAGTCGAAATCCTTCGGCGTGCCCGGTCCGGGCGACAGCACGACGAGATGGGGCTTCAGCCGTTCGAAGACTTCTTCCGGCACCGGCGAACGCACGGTCGAGACACTGGCACCGGTCTGGCGGAAATAGTTGGCCAGTGTGTGGACAAAGGAGTCCTCGTGGTCGACGAGCAGGATGTTGACGCCGTCGCCGACGCGCGCGGTGGTGCGTTCGGCGCCTGCGGCATTGCCCAATTTGGCGTCGCGAATGGCGGAGAGCATGGCGGATGCCTTCAGTTCGGTTTCGGCTTCTTCTTCCTCGGGGATGCTGTCGAAGAGCAACGTGGCGCCGGCTCGCACCTCGGCAATGCCGTCCTTGATGCGGATGGTGCGGAGCGTCAGGCCGGTGTTCATGTCGCCGTTGAAATTGACCATGCCGATGGCGCCGCCATACCAGGCACGCGGGCTCTTTTCGTTCTGCTCGATGAAGCGCATGGCCCACAGTTTCGGCGCACCCGTGACGGTGACCGCCCAGGCATGCGACAGGAAGGCGTCGAAGGCATCCATGCCTTCGCGCAGGCGCCCTTCGATGTGATCGACGGTGTGGATCAGGCGCGAATACATTTCGATCTGGCGGCGGCCGATGACGCGCACCGAGCCCGGATCGCAGACCCTGGACTTGTCGTTGCGGTCGACGTCCGAGCACATTGTCAGCTCGGATTCATCCTTCTTGGAGTTGAGCAGCTTCAGGATCTGCTCGCTATCGGAAATGGCGTCGTCGCCGCGCTTGATGGTGCCGGATATCGGGCAGGTCTCGACGCGGCGGCCATTGACGCGCACGAACATTTCGGGCGAGGCGCCGATCAGATACTCGTTTTCGCCGAGATTGATGAAGAAGGAATAGGGCGACGGGTTGATCGACTTCAGCTTGCGCGAGATTTCGGAAGGCTGCGTCTCGCAGCGTTCGTAGAACATCTGCCCGGGCACGACCTCGAACAGGTCGCCGCGCTTGAAACTATCCATCGCCTTGCGCACCAGATTGGCATATTCGCCCGGCTCATGGTCGCCGCGCGGCGGGATGCGGTCGGCGGTCTTGAACGGTTCGGCAATTTCGTCGCGCGGCAGCCCCTCGGTTGAAAAACCGTCGCCGGAATAATCGTAGCGGTCGGTCCAGGCCTTGGTCGAATAATGGTCGACGACCAGGATCTCGTCAGGCAGGAACAGCACGAGATCGCGCTGGCTCTGTTTGCGCTCAAGCTTGTAGTCGACTGGATCGAACTGGAAGGCGAGGTCGTAACCAAAGGCGCCGTAAAGGCCGAGATTGGCGTCTTCGTCGGTCTTGAACAGAGCGGTGATGGCGCGCAGCACAGTAAACACAGAGGGGACGCGGCTGCGCTCTTCCTCGGTGAAGACGCGGCCGGGCTTGGCGACATCGAGGCGGATCAGCTTTTTCGAGGTTTCAGCAATCGTCACCTCGGCAACGCCGGCCAGCGTCTTGCCGATCACCGGCAGCAGCACTTCGCCACGGCCATTCAGCGCCTCGATGCGCATGGCGCGGCCACGCGCGGAAATCACCAGCGGCGGATCGATGATGGCCGTATCCCAGCGTGTGTAGCGGCCCGGATATTCGTAATTCGAGGAAAACACCGCACCACGGCGCGAGTTCAAGCCATCGACATAGGCATCGATCGCACCGGCGTAAGGCTTGTCGTGGCGTTCGCGGGTGATGGTGACACCACCTGCGGTCACGAAGCTTTCCGCGCCGTTTTCCAGAGCCTTGATCGTCATTGCCGTCTCCATATGGCTTGTTGGGGCAACGGACCCGGGACTGGCTTTGAAAAAACAAATGGCCGCCCGGACATTCCGTTGCGGCCACCCTCTATTTTCACGCGCACGCGTTCGAACAGGCCGCTGTCAGCGAGCCCACCACCAAATGGTCTTGATCGAGCGCATGTTCATGGGCGAAATCCATAGCGGCGAAAAGCCGGATGCGCAACAGGTTTGAAAGGCCTGTTTGTGGCCGCCGCTTCCGCAGCCCATGGCACATCGCCAAGGCTTGGGGTCCTGCCTAGACTGTTCGTCCAACATCGGAAAGACGGGAAGACAGCAATGACCGAGCAGATCGAGCGCGCACGCAGGTTCCATGCGCTCCACGTCAGGGGCAACCCGATCGTTCTCTACAATGCCTGGGATCCGGGCTCGGCCAAGATCGTCGAGAAGGCGGGCGCCAAGGCGATCGCCACCGGAAGCTGGCCGGTCGCGGCTGCTTTTGGTTATGCCGATGGCGAGAAAATTCCGCTGGAGCTAGCGCTGGACAACATCAGGCGCATCGTGGCGGCAGTCGACCTGCCGGTGACCATGGACCTCGAAGGCGGCTACGGCGTCGAGCCGGAGACTGTCGCCCAGACGGTGACACGTGCCCTGCAGGCCGGCGCCATCGGTTTCAATTTCGAGGACCAGATCGTCGGCGGCGCCGGTCTGCACGACATCGCCATACAGGTGAAGCGCATCGAGGCGGCAGCGGCGGCGGTGAAGGCTTCCGGCATTCCCGCCTTTATCAACGCCCGTACCGACATTTTCCTCAAGGCCAAGCCGGATGCGCATGACAGCGTGCTGCTCGACCAGGCCATCGAGCGGGCGCACGCTTATGAAAAGGCAGGAGCGAGCGGCTTCTTTGCGCCGGGGCTCGGCGACGAGGGTCTGATCGAGGCGCTGTGCAAGGCGACGGCATTGCCGGTCAACATCATCGCGCTGGCGCATGTGCCGCCGCGCCAGCGCCTGGCCGAGCTTGGTGTCGCCCGTGTCAGCCACGGCCCGGTGCCGTACCGGCAGATGGCCGAATGGCTGGAGGCCAAGGCGCGGCTGGCGATTTCGGGTTAGCTCAGTCCTCCAGCGTGCCTGACCTCGCGTCGGCGCTCTTCTTGTCGCCGACCAGCTTCAAGAGATCCTCGCCGGCGCGGATGATGCGGCGCGAGCGGCGGGTCAGGATGACGCCGTCCTGCGGCGCCAGCACTTCGGTGCGGCCGCCGGCCTCGCCCGGTGTGTGGACGATGGTGGCGAGGCGCGCGCCCTTGGCGACGCGGTCGCCGGGCTTGACGTCGTAGAGGATGGCGCCGGCCCGGGGCGCCGGCATCATGTCGATGTTCTCCAGCGGCGCGACGAGGCCCTTGAACGGGCCGGGTTCGGGAAGGGCGGCATCGGCGATCACGCCGCGCGCTACCAGCAGCCGGTAGAGGCCTTCGGCATCGGAATTTGCCAGCGTGCCGTCGACATCCAGCATGCCACGGTATTCTACCGTGGTGGCAACGCGGCGGTCGAGCTTCGCCACGTTGGCGGGGACGTTCTGGTAGGGCATGATCGTGGCGCCCTCGAAGGTGCCGTCCGTGTCCTCGCTCCACAACACCACCGCGTCGATGCCCATGGCGGCGGCGCAATCGGCCATCGCCGGCCACAGGCTGGTGTGGACGTAGAGATAGGCCAGGCCCTCGTCGTCGCAATGCAGGTCGAGCACGATGTCGTGGCCGAGCGACAGCTGCACCAAACGGGTCTTCAATCGCTGGTCGGGGGTGCCAAGCGTGGTGTCGGGCAAAAGCTTGGCGTCCGGTGCTGCGAGCAACGGAAAGCCGCGGTTGAAATTGTTGCGGGTGCCGAGATGAAAGCGGCCCTGGTGCTCGCCGAAATGATATTGCGCGCGGCCGATCGGATTGGCCCAGGGCACGACCGTGATGTTGCCCTTGATGCGGCCTTCAGCTTCGGCCTTGTTCAGCGCCGGCATCGAGGCGTCGATGGCGACGACACCAGGCAGTTCGCCGGCGTGGAGTGCCGCCTGCAGATAGGCCGAGGGTGCGGCCTTATCAGTGCCGGCGAAGCGGAACACCGGGAATTCGTAGGAAACGCCTTCGGAGTCGCCGGCGATGCGTTCGATCGATTTCTGCATGGGATGCCTCCAGGATAAGAGGCAGAACACATGCACTTTTGCCGAAGGGCTGTCGATTGGTCCAGTTCGCGCCGCCATGGGCGCAATGGAATTATTCGGCGGCGGCCGGAACCGTCGTTATCGGCGCCGATCCTTCGAGCGCCTGCGAGACAACGGCTACGCTGACCGCCAGCAGGGCCAGCACCGCGCCGACCAGCGGCAAATGAGCATAGGAAACGCCGGCCGACAGAGCCACGCCGCCGATCCAGGCCCCGCTGGCATTGCCGATATTGAATGCGCCCTGGTTGAGCGTGGCGGCGAGGTTCGGCCCTTCCGAAGCCGCTTCGACGACGCGGATCTGCAGCGGCGGCACGACGACGAAGATCAGCAGTCCCCACAAGAAGACGACGCCGATGGCGACGCTGGCGATAGCGCCGAACTGCATGAAGCCGACAAACAGAACCGCCATCAAAAGCAGCGTGCCGATCACCGTCGGCATCAATTTCCAGTCGGCCAGCCGGCCGCCGATGATGTTGCCTATGGTCATGCCGGCGCCGAACAGCAGCAGGACCCAGGTGACCGCGGAGGTCGACAGGCCGGAGACATCGGCAAGGTAGGGCTTGATGTAGGTGAAGACGGCAAACAGGCTGGCCGAGGCCAGCGAGGCGATCAGCATGGCGAGCCAGACTTGCAGCTTGCCCAGCACGCGCAGTTCGCTGCGCAGGCCGCCGCCGCTCGGTTCGGCGACATTGGATGGCACCAGCCAGGCGATGGCCGCAACAGAGATCAGGCCGATGCCAACGACGGCAAAGAAGGTGGAGCGCCAGCCCGAAGGCTTCGCCAAGCGCGGTGCCGGCAGGAACGCCGAGAATGTTGGAGAGCGTCAATCCCGCGAACATCATCGCCATGGCGCTGGCGCGCTTGTTGCGCGGCACCAGGCTGGCGGCAACGACGGAACCAATGCCGAAAAAGGCGCCATGACCGAACGCGGTGAAGACGCGCGCGGCCATCAGAAGCCAGTAATTGGGCGCAATGGCGCAGAGCAGATTGCCGACGACGAACATCGCCGTCAGCGCGACCAGCACTGGCTTGCGCGGCAGATGCGCGGTGGCCATGGCGACGATGGGTGCGCCGAAGACGACGCCCAGCGCATAGCCGGTAACCAGCAGGCCGGCCGAGGGGATCGACACGCCGAGATCGGCCGCAACCTCCGGCAACAGGCCCATGATGACGAATTCGGTGGTGCCGATGCAAAAAGACGCAATGGCAAGCGCAAGGATCGGCAAAGGCATGGAAAATCCAGACTGAATCGGTTCAATTCAGACTGAACGAGAAGCCTTGCCGCGCGCAATGCACATTGCTGCAACGCACCAATGCAGAAAGCGCCGAGCTTGACGCGGAGTCATGTCAGGCGAGCGGCTTCAGCTCCTGGGCGATGGTTGGCAACAGCTCCGAGACGTTGGGGTGGATATGCACGGCGCGCGCCAGCGTATCGACCGGCGCCTTGGCGTACATCAGGTCGAGCACGCAGTGCACCGCCTCGTCGCCGCCGGGGCCGAGCACGGAGCAGCCGAGGATTTGCCTGGTGTCGGCATCGACCAGGATCTTCATGAAACCTTGCGTCTCGCCCTTTTCGATGGCGCGGCCGACGCGGGTCATTGGCCGCTGGCCGACCAGCGCCTTGCGCCCGGATTTCTTCACCGCCGCCTCGGTCATGCCGCAGCGGCCGAGCGGCGGATCGATGTAGAGCGCATAGGCCTCGATGCGGTCGCTGACCTTGCGCGGATCGTCGTCGAGCAGATTGGCGGCGACGATCTCATAGTCGTTGTAGGAGGTGTGGGTGAAGGCGCCCTTGCCGTTGCAGTCGCCCATCGCCCAGATGCCGGGCACGCTGGTGCGCAACTGGTCGTCGACGGTGACGAAGCCGCGCAGATCGACCGCGATGCCGGTCTTGTCGAGACCGAGATCGTCGGTGTTGGGGGTGCGGCCGAGTGCCAGAAGCACATGCGAGCCGACCGCCGGCGGCTTGCCGGACGAGAAGGTCACGGCGATGTCCTTGCCCTGTCTGGCAAAGCGGATGTCGTCGGCGTCGACATGGACTTCTATGGCTTCGTTTTGGAGGATCGATAGGATGGCCGCCGACACGTCCTCGTCCTCGCGGCCGGTCAGGCGCGAACTCTTCTCGATGACGGTGACTTCAGAGCCGAAGCGGCGAAACATCTGCGCGAATTCAAGAGAGATGTAGCTGCCGCCGACGACGATGAGATGGCGCGGCAAAACGTCGAGGTCCATCATCGAGGAGTTGGTGAGGTAGTCGACGTCGTTGACGCCGGGCAGGTCGGGCACCGAGGCGCGGCCGCCGGTGTTGAGGAAGATCTTTTCGGCGGTCAGAAGGTCGTCGCCGACGCGCACGGTGTTGGCGGATTCGAAGCGGGCGTGGCCGCGATAAAGCGTGCAGCCCTTCATGCCGGCGATCCACGTCTCCAGATTGCTGCGGGAGTCGTTGGTGACCTTGTCCTTGCGCGCCTTGATCCTCTTGTAGTCCACGCCGACAGGGCCTGAGAACGTCACGCCGTAGTCCGCGGCACGCCGCGCCAGATGCGCCGCATAGGCGCTGGCGACCATGGTCTTGGTCGGCATGCAGCCGGTGTTGACGCAGGTGCCGCCGACCAGCTTGCGCTCGATCAGCGCCACGCTCATGCCGGCTGACGTCAGCCGGCCGGCGAGAGGAGGGCCGGCCTGTCCGGCGCCGATGATGATGGCGTCGTATGTCTTGGCGTCTGAGGCTTGGGCAGTCATACCACCGCCGCCACGATCAGCAGGCCGCCGATGATCGCCACCGCGTCCTCGATGAGGGCGGCAGGCAAATCCTTGCCGAAGGCGGCGGCCAACCGGCCGCGCGCTTCGGCGCCGCCATAGGTGCCGATGACAGCACCGATGGCGCCGGCAATCAGGCCGCCAATGGTGGAACCGGCGGTGGCGCCGATCACGGCGCCGCTGAAGGCGCCAAGCAGGATGCGGGCGCCGAATTGCTGCGGCACCTTGCGGCTCGGCGTCGAGGGCAGCTGGTCGGTGACCAGTTCGACGATGGCGAGGATGGTGAAGATACCGACGGCGGCCCAATGGCCCATGAAACTTGCCCAGTTGCCGGCCACCGGCAGCCAGCCGAGATACGCGCCCCAGGCGATCGCGGCCGGCGCGGTCATGGCGCGAAGACCGGCAATGACGCCGATCAGAAGTGCAAGCAAATGGAGCATGTAGATCCCCTCGAAAGCAGGCCCGGGACTGGCCCACGAGGGCAAGCTAGCATAGGTCCTGCGTTTGACGAGAGTAGGCGATGGTGCTTCTTCCATCAGTGAGCATTGTACTTTGGTAAACAGTCGAACACGACGAAGGGACGGAGTCGCTGTGATGGCCGGAAGCGAACGCACAAGGATGATTGCAGGCGAATGGTACACCTGCATCGACGACGAACTGGAGGCGCTCCGCGTGATCGCGCGCGATGCGGTGTTCGAGCACAACGCGCTGCCGCCCCAGCAACGCGGCAATATCGGCCCGACGCTATTGGCGCTGCTCGGCAGCGCGGGCGCAGGCTCCCGGATCGAGGCGCCTTTCCACTGCGCCTACGGTTTCAACATCCATCTCGGCGACGGCGCCTTCCTCAATGCCGGCTGCACCATCCTCGACCCCGCGCCGGTGCGTATCGGCAGGCGGACGCTTCTCGGCCCCAATGTGCAGATCTACTGCGCTGAGCACCACAAGGAGGCCGCGGGCCGTCAGTCGGGACTGGAGATTGCCCGGCCGGTCACCATCGGCAATGACGCCTGGATCGGCGGCAGCGCCATCATCCTCGGCGGCATCAGCATCGGCGATGGCGCCATAGTCGGCGCCGGCGCGGTGGTGACGCGCGACGTGCCTGACAACACCACGGTGGTCGGCAATCCGGCGCGGGCGGTCAAGCGGGGCTGAACTCGTCGTGGGCGGTCAGTATGAAGCCGTGCGTGCCATACGCTCGTCCGGACCGGCTCGCCGCGAGAATTCACGCCGGTATTGGGCCGGTGACGTCTTGAGCCGTGCGGCGAAATGCTGGCGCAGCGAGGTGGCGCTGCCGAAGCCGGCTTCGAAGGCCACCATGTCCATCGATTTTTCCGTCGCCTCCAGCAGCCGTTGCGCCAGTTCGATGCGTTGGCCGGCCAACCATTCGCCAAAGCTGGTGCCGATCGATTTCTGGAAACGGCGGGTGAAAGTGCGCCGGGTCAGGCCCGCGGCCTCCGCGACGCGGTCGAGGTTGTGCGTTTGTCCGAGCGTTGCCCGCACCGTGTCGAGCGCCAGGGTGAAGCGGTCGGTGGCCGGGGTTTTCGCCAGCGGGCGCTCGATGAACTGCGCTTGCCCACCCTGCCGGTGCGGCGACAGCACGATGTGCCTTGCCAGCCGCAGCGCTACCTCTGCGCCATAGCGGGCGCGCACAATGTGCAGGCAGCAATCGAGCCCGGCGGCGACGCCGGCCGAGGTGACGATGTCGCCGTCGTCGACATAGAGCACATCGGCGTCGACGGCGATATCGGGATGAAGCGCCTGCAACTGGTCCGTATAGGCCCAGTGCGTGGTCGCTTTCCGGCCCGAAAGCAGGCCGGCGGCGGCAAGGGCAAAAGTGCCTAGACAGAGCCCGACGATGAGCGCGCCGCGCCGGTGCGCACGGCCGAGCGCTTCCTTCAAGGGCTTGGCGAGAGGAGCTTCGAGATCCTTCCAACTCGGGACGATGACGATATCGGCGTCATCGAGCGCGGACAGCCCATGCGGCACGAGGATGCTCAGCCCCGCGTCGGTCTGGATCATGCCTTCCTCGACCCCGCAGACACGGAAGTCGAAGCGCGGCAGGCCGAGCTTGGTGCGGTCGGCGCCGAACACCAGGCACGGCACGGAGAGATGGAACGGGCTGATGCCGTCAAAGGCGAGAACGGCAATGATCGGATCGGTCATGAGAAGTATCCAGCAAGGAAGGGACAATTGTCCCAATTCTTTCGAATGATGTCAATCGGGACACTTTTGGCAACAGGGCGATCCGCCTAGTTTCGGCCCGTCCCATTCAAGCCTGAGAGGAAAATACCATGTCCGCCAACACCCCGCGCCGCGCGCTCATCGTCATCGATGTCCAGAACGACTATGACGGCGGCGACCTCGCCATCCAGTATCCGCCGTTCCGCGACAGCGTCGTCAATGTCGCGCGCGCCATGGATGCCGCCGCTGCGGCCGGCGTGAAGGTGGTGGTCGTCAAGCAGATGGCGCCCGAGACCTCGCCGGTCTTCGCCAAGGGCAGCCATGGCGGCGAACTGCATCCCGAGATCGCCCGGCGAAGCCGCGACCACCATGTCGAGAAGTCACTGCCTAGCGCCTTTGCCGGCACCGACCTCGAGGCGTGGCTGCGCGCCAATACCATCGATACGATAACGGTGATCGGCTACATGACGCATAATTGCGACCTGTCGACCATCATCCACGCTGCGCATGTCGGCTTTGCGGTCGAGTTCTTGTCCGACGCCACCGGTTCGCTGCCTTACGCCAACAGCGCCGGCTACGCCTCGGCCGAGGAGATCCACCGCGTGGTGAGCATCATCCTGCAGTCGCGCTTTGCGGCCGTGCTCAAGACCGCCGAATGGATCGATTGCCTGAAGACCGGTGCTTTGCCCGAACGCGACACGCCTTATGCGTCCAACCAGCGCGCGCTGGCGCGCAACGCCGCATAGGCAATCTGCGCCCGAAAAGCAAAAGGGCGGCCAGTGGCCGCCCTTCTTGGATCTCGCAACGATCTCGAACTTTCAGAACAGGCCTTCGATCTGGCCGGCCTCGTTGAGGAAGATCTTTTCCGAGGACGGCGCCTTGGGCAGGCCGGGCATGGTCATGACCTCACCGCAGATGACGACGACGAAGCCGGCGCCCGCCGAAAGCCTGACCTCGCGCACCGGCACGGTGTGGCCGGTCGGCGCGCCGCGCAGGTTCGGGTCGGTCGAGAAGGAATACTGGGTCTTGGCCATGCAGACCGGCAACTTGCCGTAGCCGGCGTCTTCCCAGGCCCTGAGCTGGTCGCGCACCGACTTGTCGGCGATCGCCTCCGAGCCGCGATAGATGCGCTGGACGATGGTGTTGATCTTCTCGAACAGCGGCATGTCATCGGGATAGAGCGGCGCGAACTGCGACGCCCCGGATTCAGCCAGCGCCACCACCTTGTTGGCGAGCTCCTCGATGCCCGCGGAGCCATTGGCCCAGTGCTTGCACAGGATCGCCTCCTCGCCCATCGAGGCGACATAGTTCTTCATCGCCTGGATCTCGGCGTCGGTGTCGGAATAGAAGTGGTTGATCGCAACCACCGCCGGCACGCCGAACTGCCGGATGTTCTCGATGTGGCGGCCAAGGTTGGCGCAGCCCTTCTTCACCGCCTCGACGTTTTCCTTGCCGAGGTCTTCCTTCTTGACGCCGCCATTCATCTTCATGGCGCGCACGGTGGCGACGATGACGGCAGCCGCCGGCTTCAAACCCGCCTTGCGGCACTTGATGTCGAAGAATTTTTCGGCTCCGAGGTCGGCGCCGAAGCCGGCTTCGGTGACGACGTAGTCAGCGAGCTTCAGCGCCGTGGTGGTGGCGACCACCGAGTTGCAGCCATGCGCGATGTTGGCGAACGGGCCGCCATGCACGAAGGCCGGGTTGTTCTCCAGCGTCTGCACCAGGTTTGGTTGCATGGCGTCCTTCAACAGCACCGCCATGGCGCCATCGGCCTTCAAGTCGCGGGCATAGACCGGCGTCTTGTCGCGGCGGTAGGCGACGATGATGTCGCCGAGGCGCTTTTCCAGATCCTTGAGGTCGGTGGAAAGGCACAGGATCGCCATCACTTCCGAGGCGACGGTGATGTCGAAGCCTGCCTCGCGCGGATAACCGTTGGCGACGCCGCCGAGCGAGCAGATGATTTCGCGCAGCGCCCGGTCGTTCATGTCCATGACGCGGCGCCAGGCGACGCGGCGGGTGTCGATGCCGAGCTCATTGCCCCAGTAGATGTGGTTGTCGATCAGCGCCGACAGAAGATTGTGCGCCGTGGTGATGGCGTGGAAGTCGCCGGTGAAGTGGAGATTCATGTCCTCCATCGGCACGACCTGCGCGTAGCCGCCGCCGGCGGCACCGCCCTTGACGCCGAAATTCGGGCCGAGCGAAGCCTCGCGGATGCAGACGATCGCCTTCTTGCCGATGCGGTTGAGGCCATCACCGAGGCCGACGGTGGTGGTCGTCTTGCCTTCGCCGGCCGGCGTCGGGTTGATGGCGGTGACGAGGATCAGCTTGCCGTCCTTGTTGGCCTTCACCGACTTGATGAATTCGGCTGAAATCTTCGCCTTGTCGTGGCCGTAGGGCAAAAGGTGCTCGGTCGGGATGCCGATCTTCTGGCCGATCTCCTGGATCTGCTTTTTCTTGGCGCCGCGCGCGATCTCGATGTCGGACTTCACTTCGGCCATGACGGCTTTCCTTCGGATTGGACGGTGGAGGGGACGGGTTTGATCTCACACGCAGGCATGTTGAACCCGGGCGCGGGCATGTTCTAACCCTGTCGCTCCCGCGGCGTCAACTTGCATGCAACTCTGTTTCCTATGAAGAAAGTGTCTCCGCGGCCGGCCGACCTGTCGCAGGTTCTTCCTGGCTCCGTTGCCGCGCCGTATAGAAGCCAGAGGACGCGACGTTCCGCCGTCTCAAAACAGCCGCCCAATGCACGGAATGCGACAGAGGCGACGGCGCAAATTCGCCATCGCTCGCCGGGAAAGCTGTGAACGCTACTGAGTCAGGACGTTGCTGATCTCGACCATGTTGGAGCGCACGCGAAGCACGTAGAAACCCATTGTCGTCAGGTGCGTCGGCATGATCCAGCCATCCTCGCGGCCATTGGCGATGATGAAGGGCTGGATGCGCAGCGCCGAGACGAATTGCGCATCCATCGTGTCCCACAGATTGCCGAGATGCTTTTCCTTGATGACGTCCTCGAAGTCGGCCTGGGCGCCTTTCATCAGGCCGTAATAGGCATAGAGCTGGCCATAGGCGAACCAGAAGCGGTCATCGGCGCGGAAGTCGAACCAGCCATTGTTGTGGTTTTCGGCGCGCTCCTTGAGGATCGCGGAGGTGGAACCGATGTCGGAGGAGATGCGGTCGATATACTGCTTCAGATTGTCGGCGCGGGCATCGAACGTCGCTTGGCAGCTGCCGAGGCGGGCGTTGAAGGAGCGCAGCTTGGTGACGGCATCGCGATAATAGCTCGGCGTCGGCGTCTTGGGGCCGAACGGGTTGATGCCGAAATACCAGGTCTCCTCGTCGAACTGCAGATTGCCGCGCGCATCCTGCAGGTCGCCGTCGATCTGCGATGTGGTGCGAACACGCCCGAGATTGTCGGCAAGCTCGGTGGCGGTGCGCCGCACCGCCTGGTTGATGCCGCGCTGGAACGAGGCCTTGTTGTCCATGAACGGCGTGTTGTCCCAGTCGATGCCGAACAGGCCGAGTTTGTAGAGGATCATCGACGAGATCCAGGCATTCTGGTTGACGTTGAAGTCCGTCAGGTCGGCCGCCACCTGGGCGATGCCCGAATTGCCGCAGGTCTTGGCGGTGTCGGTGCCGGCGCCGGCGGTGACCTGTTCGCCGGCGGAAATGTTGCGGTTCTCGAAGGTGTATTTGTCGACGTAGTTGGGATCGAACTTGTTCCACCACTGGGTGGCGTAGAAGAAATTGGCGTAGAGGCCGATCAACACCAGAAGCGCGAGGCCGACCACAGCCTTCAGGATCCAGCCGCGCTGCGTATACCAGCGCCCAGCCCAGAGGAACGGCCACAGGATCGCGCCGATGACGAGGCCGATGCCGCGGCCTATCCATTGGAAGATGCGGGTGAAGAAATTCACGATCGGATCAAGCATGGCTCTCGTCCACCCCTCAGTCAGTCAGGCCGTAAAGGCGCGTGCGAAACGCCACTTTGTCTTTCAAATATGTGGTTTTCAGAACGTCCACAACATGCGACCGCCAAGCGTCGCTGTAGCCGTCATAGTCCTTGTAGAAGCCCGGCTTGTTGAAGACGTAACGCGAGACGAAGTCCTGCGGCACGAAATCCGAGATCAGCTGGTTGGTCAGCCAGGCGTCGGGATGGTCGGGCTTGCCACGCACGACCAGGAAGCGCTGTTGCGGAAACACATCCTCGATCTTGAGATGGCCGAGCTGGGCGATCTCACGCTTGGCGGCGTTGAGAAAGGGGAAATTGCCGTCCTTGGTGATCAGATCGGCATGGCCATGGATCCAGGTCTGCAGCCAGACCTTGTCGACCTCGGTCAAATTGCGGTTCGGCTCTGTGTCGCGGATGAGAGCGCGCACCACCATCTCGGCGCGATGCTCGAGATAGCCCGAGCTTTCGACCCATGACGCGCGGGGCAGTTCGATGCGGCCGGTGCTGGCCAGGAACTTGAACACCTTGTCGGCATCGTTGATCGAGAGATAGCTGACCTGCCAGGGCCGCGAACGGCGAAAGCCGGGGGCGGCCGGGTCGCCGATGACGGTGGTCATATCAGGATCGACGAAGACGTAGACGCCGCCGAAATGGCTGGTCCAGTAGGCGTTGTGGCGGAAGATCACCTGGTCGGGCACCAGCGCATTCTCACGGATATCGCCGCAGACCTTCGCCAGCTCCACCATACGGCTCAGCATGGTGTTGTCGCGCCAGGCATCGGGCTCCTGCTTCAGCCGGTCGACCAGCTTGCCGAGTTCGGCGGCCTTGCCCAGCACGTCCTCGGCCGAAAGCACCCGGAACTCGACCTGGCTGATCGACAGCAGATCCTCGATGTCGTTGACCAGGGGAACGGAATCCTCGATCTCGCCGTAGATGACATCCTTGATGGTCAGCGCATCGATGGCGCGCTGGTTCTTGGACATGAACTCGAAGATCAGCTGCGAGGTGTTGGAAAAGGCGGTGTGCACCACCGGCAGATCGATCTGCGACGGCGTCAGGATGATGAAGCGGCGGTTGACCTCATTGGGGTCGAGATAATCGTAATCGCCGCATTCCTCGGCCACTTCGGGCGAGAAGCCGGTGCGGTCGATCTGGAAGCTCTTCAGCTTGGTGGGCTTGAGGCCGAAGGCAACAAGCGCCTTGTTGTAGCGCTGGATGAGGTGCGACTCGTCGACGGTGAGCAAGCGGCCGTAGATCAGCTCATTGTCGCGGAGAAGGTCGGGCTTTTTGGCGTGGCTCATGCAGAACGTTCCGAGTGGCGTTGCCTGTTGTGGCGAAGCGCCAACGCTGACGCCTCCCTCTCCCAGTTCTTCACGGGGAGAGGGTAAGGGTGAGGGGCAGCGCTAGCATTCAAGGACATGTCTCCCCATGGCCTTTGGCGGCAATAAATCGAAGATCATTGGTCCGGATGTGCCGATCGAGGCGCTGTTCGATAGCTGCCAGTATGGTCGTAGCGATCTCTGGTCCACGCATGCGCTGCCCCTCACCCTTACCCTCTCCCCGTGAAGGACGGGGAGAGCGGGCGTCAGCGTTAGCGCCAAGCCTTTCAGCACCCGCGGGCAGCGAAGGAAGCTCACGCATTCCAGAGCCCCTTCTTCTTCATCTCCTCCATCTCGCGCCCCGCCCGTTCGCGCAGGCGTGCGTCGCGCAGCAGCTTCTCCACCGCGGCGTCGTCGGATTTGTCGGAATAGCGGAACTCTGAGTCGGCGTAGCGGTTGATCTCCTGCATGACCATGTCCATCGAGAACGGCCCCCGCAGTTCCTCGATCATGGCCTTCTTTTCGTCGTAGCCCTTGTGCATGAAGGCTTCCGGCTTCTCGAACCAGGCGTCGGGCAGCTCGATGTCCATGGCGCGCATCTTGATGGCGTCGGTGACGTTCTTGATGGCTCGGCCGGTGAAGCGCGGCTCGGCATCCTTGATCAGGTGCAGATAAGTGCCGACGTCGGCCATCGATTTCGGTGCGCCATTCTCCTTCATGTAGCGCTCATAGACCTTCATCAGCCCGTCTTCCTGAGGCTTCTCGTGCTCGTCATAGGCTTCGGTCACCGCGCGCTGGATCTCCTGCGCGGCATAGAGCTTGTGGTCGCCGAGTGGGATCTTGTGGTTCTTGCCGGCAAGCAGGACGAAGATGTCGATATAGTCGTCGCGGCTCTGTGGGCCGTCGACCAGCCAGCGGGCCCCGGCGCGCTGGCGCAGCGCATCGTCGACATTTTCGGGATAGTTGGAAAACATGCCGAACGAGCAATTGCCGCGCACCACCGTGCCGGCGCCGGCAAAGGCGTCCATCAAGACGCCGGTGATTTCCTGTTGGCCGGCCGAGGCGCGGTCGTCGGAGCGGCGGGCCGCCACCTGGTCGATGTCGTCGACGGTGCCGAAACCGATGACGCGTGGGTTCAAGACATTGTTGATGAACTGGCGGCAATTCTGGCCGGATTTGCCCTGGTAGGACGAGATCTGGTCGACGCCGAAATTCTCATAGGCGAAGGGATAGCCCGCAACCTGGCAATAATTGTTGACGAGGCCGGCGATCATCTGGATCAGCGTCGTCTTGCCGGTGCCCGGCGCGCCATCGCCGATGAAGGTGAAGAGGAAGCCGCCGAGCTCGACGAACGGGTTCAGCTCGCGCTCGAAATCATAGGCCATCAGCATCTTGGCGAGCTTGACCGACTGGTATTTGGCGATGTGGTTGCCGACGACCTCTTCGGGCTTCTTGAAGGTCATCACCAGCGGTTTCGAACGCTTGCCGGGCGCGACGTCGAAGCCGTCGAGGGTGAAATCGTCGGCGTCGATGCGGATATGGGCGTTCTCGAACGGACCGATGCCGTCGAAGCGGCCTTTGCGGGCCAGCAGCCCATCAATGGCGACCCGTGCAAAAGCTCGCGCGCGCGTCGTCAGGTCGCCATCGTCCTTGGAGCCTGCAATCGCCTTGTCCAACCCGGCGACGATCGACTTCACCGCGTCCTGCGGCGTGTCGAACAGGAAGTCCGGTTCGGGGATATCGTTGGGCGCCTCGCCGTCGCTGTCGATCAGCTGGAACAGGTAAGAGGCGAGGCTGAAGGCTGAAACGTAAGCCGAGGCTGACAGAAGCTTCTTGAAGGTCGCCGCCTCATCGCCCTCAAGAGGCGCGCGGGTGTTCTTGGCCTGGAGGCTTTCGAGGTCGGAGCCCTCGGCGAAGACGTCGGAGATGGCGAGCGCAATCGCCAGGCCGCGGCGGGCGCGGAACAACAGCGTGTGCTGCGGGATGCTCATCAGCTGGTCGTCGGGATGGATTGCGGCGACGGTCTTGACCAGCTCGACCTCGCGTGTGCGCCGCACCGAGCCGACCGAGACGGTGGAGACGAAGCGGCGATTGGTGCCGGCCAGCGCTGTGCCGGATTCGCGCGAGGGGTCTTCCAATACGACGACGCGGGTGATGAAGCTTTGCGCGGTTGCGCGGTGCTTTTCGATAGCCGCTTCCGGGATGGTGGTCAGGCCCGTGTCCATGGTCAGCTCCTCATAGGAATACTTTTGCTGGCCGACGAATCGCGCGCCTGGCGAGCGGCGTCGAGATACATATCCAACGTCTGGTCCAGCCTGTCGAAAAGCAACTTGTCAAAGGCGGCATGGCCGCCGCCGCGTTGATCGATCTCAAGGGCGGCAATGTAGGCCGGACGATCCTCGGGACGAATCGCTACCGGCGGATAGCCGGCCCGCGCCAGAATGAGGTTCATCAACAGACGTGCCGTACGACCATTCCCGTCGTTGAAAGGATGAATGCCGACGAACCGTCTATGCGCTTCGAAGGCGGTCTTCGGCGTGTTGCGTGCCACGCCCAGCCAATGGGAAAAAGCTTCCATGAGGGCCGGGACTTCCGTCGGCGTCGGAAAATTGTGAACACCGGCATCGGTATTCACATAGCGGGCGGTATCGGCATAGCTGCCTGCAATCTCGGGCCTGGAATTCGCGACAACCAGGTGGTGGAGGTTACGGATATCGGCCTCGATTATCGGCATGTCGCGTTGCGAGGCGATTTCCAGCACCCAATTCAGTGCTCGCGCATGATCGACTGCCTCCAGATGGTCCTTAAGGGGCTTGCCGCTGATTGTGATGCCCTTCTCGAGCACCAGGGCTGTTTCGCCGGCAGTCAGCGTGTTGCCTTCGATCGCATTGGACGTGTAGGTGATGTCGATGCGCTGGCTGTGCTCCAGACCTTCCAGCGCGCCGGCCCGGACAGTCTTCCTCAGAGCATCAAGCTGTTTCTTCTTTGCGAAGACCGCTGGCATCATCGGCCACGCCTCGGCTCAGCTTGGCGATTGGCGTCACAAGCGAGACTCTTACACATCTGAAATCACCTGCCCATTTGACAGGATGTGAACCTTGTAGCCGGAAAAGATCTTTTGAGCTTCGCCGGCGGCGTAGAGTGCTTGATAGGCTTCGTGCGGGATCAGGGCGTGGTTCTCGTAGCTCGACACACCCTGGCGCGCGGCTTCGAGATCGTCGGTGTTGATAAAAAATTCCTGCGTCGTCTTCTCGCTCGAAAACAGCCCCTTGCGGCCGGGCTTCTCGCCCTTGGAGTAGACCTCTTGGATGGTCCAGGTGAGCAGCCAGGCATTTTCCGGCTTGCGCACCTTGGCCAGCACTTCGGTCACCGTCGAATTGTTGTCGGTAATGCCTGCGGAATAAAAGGGGCCGAGCACGACGCGGCGCAGCTGCTTAGGGTGCAGCGGCTCGAAATCCTTGTCGAGATTGACCGCAATCGTTGCGGGCGAAAGCCTATAGGCGGAATTCTTCTCGGTGAAATCGTCGAAGCGATGGGCGAGTTCGGGGTTGAGCAGGCCGTCCACCGGCAGCGGGATGTCGACCCGTTCATTGAGCTTGCGGTTGCTGTCAACGAGCTGCCGGATCATGCTTTCGGAAGAATCCTCCACCGTCACCATGTAGACGAGCGGCAGGTTGGCGCTGCCGTCGAAGCTCGCCCAGTGCACGAGGTAATAGGGACGCCCGGTCTTTGGATTGACCGAGACCTTTGCCGTCTGCGCCAGCGAGAACGGGCCAAAAGTCTGTTCGCTCTTGACGTCCTCGAGATAGAGCCGCTCGGCCATCGACTTCTGCAGCGCTTCGGGGAATTCCTTGTGGCGCAGGATGAAGTCGGCCATTTCCTCGCGCAATTCGCCGGCCAGCGGAATGTTGGCCAGCCGCGCCTCGGCCTGGCGGCGGTCGTTTTCCAGTTCGAGCAGGTTCTGGAAGACGGGATAGCCGCTGTCGGCGCGCGAAATGCGGAACGTGTCCATGAAGCCGAGCCGGTTGCGCCAGCAGGAAAACGATTTGTCCAGCCGGGCAATGTATTCGGCGACGATCTTGGCGACGATGCCGTGCCGGTAAAGCGGCGAGCGGTCGTCGCGCATGAACACTTCAAGGCCGCTGAGTGCCGCGGTGATGGCGGAAAAATAGCGCGCCGCCGCTTCGTTTTCGGGAGTCATGCCGGTGTGCCCGCGTGCAGCCGCTCCTTACGACTGCACGTAGTTGGCCGAATTGTGCTTCTTCATCACGTCGTCGAAACGGCGGGCGAAGGCGTCGTCGGCGAGCTTCTTGCGGCGCTGGATGTCGGAGCTGGCGACCATGTTCTTCTCGTGCATTTCGAGAAGATCGCCGATGTGCTTTTGCGAGGCGGCGCCAATGCCGGCCATGGTCTCTTCGGCGGTGTTGTCAACCTGGCTGCCCAGCGTGTTGATCTTGTGGGCGACATCCTGCTGGGCGGCGGTCTTCAAGGAATCTTCCAGTGCCTTGTAGAGCACGATGCGCTGCTCGGTATCGATTGTCAGCTTGTTGATCAGCGTCGACTGCGCTGCGATCTGATTGTTGAGCGAATCGACGAAGGTCTGGAACATCGAGGTGTAGCGTTCCAGCGTCTGGCTTTCGGCCAGAAGCTCCTGCTCCTTGGCCTGCTTTTCATTGTATTCGGTCGCCAGTTTCGAGCGCTCGCCCTCAAGCTGCGTGCGCTCCTTCTGACTGGTCGAAGCGGCGATCTTGTTTTCGATGTCGAGCAGCAGCGGATTGACCTCCTCGATGCGCTTCTGCACCGCCTCGAGGTTGGTCATGGTGACCTTGCGGCGCTCGATCACCTGCGACAGGCTGTTTTCCGAGGTCTTGTAGCGCTGGTCGAGGACCTCTTTCTGCGCTTTCAGGATGCCGACGATGGTGTCGGACTTAACCAGAAGCTCCTGCAGATTGCCGGCCAGCGACATGTTGCGGACGCGGTCGGTGCGCATGCGCTGCTTGCGTTGCGCCGAGAAGACGCCGACGAAGCTTTCCCAGCCGGTGTAGTTCTTCATGCTCTCGAATTCGGTGCCGAAGACGTTGGTGGCGTCTTCCAGCCCGATGATCAGGTCGGCAATGTTGCCTTCCATCACCTTCTGCTGCTTCAGCACGTCCTCGATGCGGGCATTCTCGATGTCGAAATTGGCGTCGCCGATCTTCTTGTCGGCGGTGGCCAGCGTATCAAGCACCGTGCCCGACTGCTCGATCTTGGAGCGCATGTCCTGCACGACCTGCCTGGTCTTGGCAATTTCGGCATCGAAATTCTGCAATGTCGCCATAGGGGCCTCCCGCTTCGGCTTCCGGTCGCTGGCTGCGAACAGCGGCGAATATATGTGGGGTATCAGGGGATTGAAAGACGCAAGACAAGACCCGCCCCGAAAACAAAAAAATGCCTGGTCGTCTTGAAAGGCAATGAAGGCGGGGTCATGGCGTGATTAACCAGCCGGCCAAGTATTGTTCAATTGTCATTGAACTTTGACGGCTGCGAAGAAGTCGATCTCGGACAGTGTGGGTGTCCTGAATTCGACAGAGGACTCAACGAGTTGCAAGCGCGAGACAGCTGGCGGAAGCCGTCGCCATCAGGCTACCCATCGCGACGTTTAAGGCTTCGGATCGGCCTTCAGATAGGCGATGACGTTGGCGATGTCCTCGTCGCTGCTCAGGCCGGAGAAGGCCATCCTGTTGCCCGGCACTTTCAGCTTGGGAGCGCCAAGATAGGCTTTGAGGTTGGCTTCGTCCCAGACGAGGCCGGCCGCGCCGGCGTCCTTCATGGCCTGCGAATAGTTGAAATTCTGGGCGGTGCCGGCGGTGCGGCCGACGATACCGAGGAGATGCGGGCCGACCTTGTCGCGGTCGCTTGCCGCCTCGTGACAGGCCATGCAGCGGTAGAACACTTTCTTGCCAAGTGCTGCATCGCCGTCGGCCTGCGCGGCGAGGATACCGGCCAAGTAAATGACAAGGGCTGATGAAATGGCTCGAAGCATGGGGGGTCCCGGCTGGCTCTTGTTGAGGGCAAAATAGGCAGCAGGCCTTAACAAACGCAGTATGGCGGCTGGATAGCGGAACGGGCTCAATCCGTGCGCGGGATCGCCGCAACCGCCTGCTTGACTTGCTTTTCAATCGCCGCCGACGAATGGTTATCGCGCACGAAAGCGCGGCCGATCTCCGCCATCTCGGCGGCCGCTTGCGGGCGTGTCGCGAGATCGATGATTTTCGATGCCAACTTGCCGGCATCGTCGCTGGACAGGAAATGCCTGCCCGCCTGCAGCCCAAGCCCTTCGACGGCCTTTTCGGTGGCGGCGACGACCAAGCCCGCCGCCATCGCCTCCAGCACCTTGATGCGGGTTCCGCCGCCGAAGTGCAGCGGGATCGGCGCATAGCCGGCGCGGCCAAGCAATTCCGGCAGATGCGGCGGGTTCTCGATCAACCGCAGACCATGCCTGGTGCATAGACCGCGCACGACATCGCGCGGGTTTCTGCCGGCGACGGTGATCGACCAGGGCCGGCCGGAAGCGGCGAGGCGCGGCGCCATCGCGCGGCCGATCTGCTTGACGGCGTCGATGTTGGGGAAATAGCCGAGATGCCCGATGAAGCACAGGCTGAGCTCACTGAAGCGCTCGGCAGCAATTGGCAGGGAAAGCACGCTCTCGTCTGGAATGGGGTTGGCGACGAACCTGACGTCGTTGACGGGGCCGAGAGCGGACAGAAGCGCTTCGTCGGCCCGCGAACAAACCCAGATCTGGTCGGCCAGGGCAGCCGCACACCTGTCGGCTTCGCGCGCCTCTGCCTTCCTTCGCCTGTTTTGGCGCCAGTCTCGTATTTGCTGCCACAGCGTCAGGCCGGCGATCCGGTCGGACACCGTCCGGGAATCGATGTTGTGCTGGTCAAGGACGGTGCGCGCGCGATGCTTCGGCGCCAGCGTCAGCAGCTGCGAAAGCACGATCTCCTCGATCACCACGAGATCGGGCGCGAATTCCCTCCAGATGGCGTCGGCTTCGGCCAGCTCGTCGTCCGGCATCATATGCACGGTCGGGTGCGGGCTGCGCCTGCCCCAAGGCGCCCTGCCGCGCGCTGCCTCGATGATCCGGTGACGGATGTTCGGCGGTGTGGAGGGTGCCGGGGCGCCAGTCAGGCTTACCGTCAGGACCTCGCCCATCGATGCCAAAGCGCGTGCATTGGCGGCGTTCCGGATCTCTCCGCCGGAGACCGGCGGAAACGGGCAATCGACTGTGAACTGCAGAATTTTCATGTTGTCCCGGCCGTTCAGCCTCTGGTGAAGCCAATAAAATCGTCGGGCGCGGCGCGGCCCATTTCCTCTTCCCAGTGGCGGCGGCAGAGCGAGATATAGACGTCCTTGCCGATCGCCACCTGTTCGCCTTGTCTGGCCACCTTGCCGTCAGCGCCGAGACGCACGACCATCGTCGCCTTGCGGCCGCAGCGGCAGATGGTGCGCACTTCGCGCAGATCGTCTGCGATGGCCAGAAGCGCTCGCGAACCGGAAAACAGATTGCCCTGGAAATCGGTGCGCAGGCCGTAGCACATCACCGGGATGTTCAGCCGGTCGGCGATACGGGCGAGCTGCCAGACCTGCTCTTCCTCGAGAAATTGCGCCTCGTCGACAAAGATGCAATGCACCGTCGTATGTTCGTGATGCTCGGCGACGCGAGCGTAGAGATCGTCGCCGTCGCGGAACATCTCGGCCTCCGTCTCCAGGCCGATACGCGACGAGATCAACCCGGTATCGCCCTTTCTATAGTGGCCGGCGACGAACAGCATGGTCGTCATACCGCGTTCGCGATAATTGTAGGACGCCTGCAGCAGCATTGTCGTTTTGCCGGCATTCATCGTCGCATAGTGGAAGTAGAGCTTGGCCATGCCGTCCTTTTAAGCCGAGTTGGCGCGGCGCGGGGAGAGGGCACCGCTGCATTTCATGGGAAAAGCCGTCTGCAATCGAAAAAGCGGCGGGCGTGTCGCTGTTTGGCCAGTCCGCGCCGTTGATCGTGATTGTCTTAGCGCTTGAAACCACACCAGAATGGTGTTTGGCTGACGAAACAAGGCGGGCAGAGAAACCGTAACTACGCTTCGCCAAAGAATCACAATGGGAGACTGCCAATGTCGCGTATGAACACCTTCGTCGCCGGTCTCGGCCTGGCGACTTTTCTGTCCACGAGCGCTGCACTTGCCGGCGATCCGGAGAGCTGCAAGGCGGTGCGCCTTTCCGATGTCGGCTGGACCGACATCCAGGCAACCACCGGCGTCGCTTCGGTGCTGCTCACCGCGCTCGGCTACGAGCCGCAGACGATCCAGCTATCGGTACCGGTGACCATGGCGTCGCTGAAAAACAAGGATCTCGACGTCTTCCTCGGCAACTGGATGCCGTCGATGACTAACGACATCAAGGACTACACCGCCGATGGTTCGGTCGAGACGATCGGCACCAACCTGACCGGCGCCGGCTACGGCATCGTCGTACCGACCTATGTCGCGGAGGCCGGCGTCAAGTCGCTGACCGACATCGGCAAGTTCAAGGACAAGTTCAACGGCAAGATTTACGGCATCGAGGCGGGCAATGACGGCAACCGCATCATCCTCGACATGATCAAGAACCCGAAGGACAATCTCGAAGGCTTCGAGCTGGTCGAGTCCTCGGAAGCCGGCATGCTGACGCAGGCCGAGCAGTCGATCAAGAACAATGAGTGGATTGCCTTCCTCGGCTGGACGCCGCATCCGGTGATGGGCGCCATGAAGCTCACCTATCTCGACGGCATGGGCGACAGCGGCTTCGGCGCCGCCACCGTCTACACCAATGTGCGCAAGGGCTACACCACCGAATGCCCGAATGCCGGCAAGTTCATCGCCAACCTGAAGTTCAACCTGGATATGGAAGGCGAGATGATGGACGCGATCCTGAAGGGCGGCGACGCCAACACGGTCGCTGCCGACTGGCTGAAGAAGCACCCTGACGCGGTTGCGCCGTGGATTGCCGGCGTCACCACCTTCGATGGCGGTGATGCGGCAGCGGCGGTCAAGACCGCGCTCGGAAGCTGAGCCGACTGAATTCGGCAAAGCCGAACCAGGAAGGGCAGCCAATCTAGAAAAGGCTGCCCTTTTTCATATCCTGTGAGAAGATGACCTAACGACAGCGGAGGCCGGAAGCAGGCGGTCTCTCGCATGAGAGGGGCGATATGGATCCGATTTCGAAATTCATGGTCGATCACAAGATACCGATCGGCGCCTGGGGAAAGGCGTTCTTCGGTTTCCTCACCGACAATTTCGACACCGTGTTCAGGGCCTTCTCGAATGGCCTCAATTTCTTGCTCGACGGGCTGGTTAGCATCCTTTTGATGGTGCCGCCGGTGCTGCTGGCGCTGATCATCGCCATCATCGCCTGGCTGCTGCAGCGCTCGCGCCCGCTGGCCATAGGCGTCTTTCTCGGCCTGATCTTCATCATCAACCAGAACCTCTGGAAGCAGACGGTGCAGACGCTGGTGCTGGTCGTGGCCGCCGCCGCCATGGCGATGGCCATCGGCGTGCCGCTCGGCATCTGGGCCGCGCACAAGCCGAAGGTCTACCGCATCATGCTGCCGGTGCTCGACCTGATGCAGACGCTGCCGACCTTCGTCTACCTGATCCCGGTCCTGACCCTGTTCGGTCTCGGCAACGCGCCCGGCCTCATCGTCACCATCATCTTCGTCATCCCGACCGCGGTCCGGCTCACCCATCTCGGCGTCGTCTCGGTGCCGAAGTCGATCATCGAGGCCGGCGAGGCGTTTGGCGCCACCAAGCAGCAGCTGCTGTGGAAGGTCGAATTGCCCTCAGCGCTGCCGACCATCATGGCCGGGCTGACGCAATCGATCATGCTGTCGCTGTCGATGGTGGTGTTTGCAGCACTCATCGGCGCCGGCGGCCTCGGCACTGAAATCAACCGCGCGCTCGGCTCGCGCCGCATCGATCTCGGGCTCGAGGCGGGCCTGGCGATTGTCGTACTCGCCATCGTGCTCGACCGGATGACGCGTATCGGCGTTGGAGGCAAGAAATGACCGTCGCCGTCGATTTCAAAAATGTCGATATCGTCTTCGGGTCCGACCAGGCCGGTTCGCTGGCGCTGATCGACGGCGGCGCCACGCGCGCCGAAATCCTCGAAAAGACCGGCAATGTGCTGGGTTGCGCCGGCGCCAGCCTGACCGTGCATGAGGGCGAAATCTCGGTGCTGATGGGCCTGTCCGGCTCGGGCAAGTCGACGCTGCTGCGGGCCGTCAACCGGCTCAACGTGGTGTCGCGCGGCCAGGTGCTGGTCAAGGACGGCGACAATATCGTCGATGTCGTGACCTGCGATCAGGCGACGCTGCGGCGGCTGCGCCAGAAGCAGGTGGCGATGGTGTTCCAGCAGTTCGGCCTGCTGCCTTGGCGTACGGTGGAGGAGAATGTCGGCCTTGGCCTCGAACTCGCCGGCGTGCCGGAGCAAGAGCGCAAGGAGCGCGTGCAACGCCAGCTGAAACTGGTCAATCTCGACCAGTGGTCGAAGAAATACGCGCATGAGCTGTCCGGCGGCATGCAGCAGCGCGTCGGCCTGGCCCGTGCCTTCGCCACCGAGGCGCCGATCCTGCTGATGGACGAGCCGTTCTCGGCGCTCGATCCGCTGATCCGCACCAAGCTGCAGGACGAATTGCTGCAGCTGCAGGCGGAGCTGAAGAAGACCATCATCTTCGTCAGCCATGATCTGGAAGAGGCGCTGAAGATCGGCACCCATATCACCATCATGGAAGGCGGGCGCATCGTGCAGACCGGGGCGCCGGAAGACATCGTGCTCAAGCCCGCCAATGACTATGTCCGCGACTTCATCGCCAATGTGAATCCGTTGTCGGTGCTGACCGCCTGGAACGTCATGCGCGACAGCCGCGACCTCGAGCACGGCGATAATGGCTGGGTGTGGCTCGACCGGCGCAAGACGACGCGCTTCAAGATCGACGAGCACGGGCTGGTGGCGGCGGCGGAACGCGACGGCAAACCGGCGGTATGGGTTTCATGCGCCGATGTCGAGGCGCAGCCGGAGGAGACGGCGCAAGTATTCTGGGCCAATCCCGGGACCTCGCTGAAGACGGTGATGCTGGCCATGCACCGCTCGCAGACGGCACCCGTGGCGCTGTTCGACGACCAGTCGCGCTTTGTCGGGGCGATCGGCATACGCGACGTGCTGAGCGCGGTGTTGCGGCGCTAGATCATGATGAGATTTGGTTGAAATCTCATCATGATCTAACCCTTTGTTGGAGCATGATCTTTTCCAAAAACCGGTACCCACTTTTTGGGATCATGCTCTAAGCCAGCCCGATGCGCGTGGCGCCGAGCTTGAACAGGGCTGTGGCATCCCGGTCGAAGCGGAAGGTGTGGATGAAGTCGTCCGCACGGTAGTCCGGAAGCGTCTTGCGGATGGCGGCGGCGAAAGTTTTCGCCTCGTCCAGTCGCCCCGCCAGCGCCAGGCAGTGAGCGGCGATCGACAGGATGATGACATGGGCGTTGGGGCGGGCAGCCGCTTTCAGCGCCCATTCGGCTGCCTCGTCGAACTGGCCGAGGCGGACATGCGCCATGGCGCGTGCGCCCAGCATGCCGAACAGCATCGGGTCGAACGGCGACAGATGGCGCGAATGATCCGACGATCCGATCGCCGCGTGCGGGTCGCCCGACTGCGAATGCACGAAGGACAGCGCATAGTGGCCAAGCGCGAAGTTCGGGCTGAGGTCGACGGCTCTTTGCAGTTCGAGCACGGACGCGTCACCCTCGCCGCGCAGCCACAGCGCCCGGCCCATCGCCCAGTGCGCGGCGGGATTATGATCGTCGACCAAAAGGCTCTGGCCGGCCGCCTCAAAGGCAAGCACGCTGTCCTGGTCGCGGTCGCCCCAGCGCTGGAAGGCGCTCTGCCAGTGGGTGAAGGAGAGGCCGGCATAGGCGCGGGTGAAGGTCGGATCCTGCCTGACAGCAATGTCGAAGAAATGCCGTGCGAGGTCGTTCTCGCTGCGGGTGAAGCGATACATGTGCCAGAGGCCGCGATGGTAGGCCTCCCAGGCGTTAAGTGAATTGGGCGCTTTCAGCATGGCGCGGTTGCGCTCGACGGTCTCGATCTCGGATGAGACCGAGGCCACGATGCTGTTGCCGATATCGTCAAGCACGGCGAAAAGATCGTCGGGCTTGCGCTCGAAGGTCTCGGCCCAGACGATCCTGGCTGTGCGGACCTCGACGAGCTCGACGGTGACGATCAGGCGGCCGGTCAGGCTGCGCACCGTGCCGGTGGCGACATAGTTGACATTCAGCCTTCGGCCGGCATCTTCCGGCGCGATGTCCTTTTCCGCCAGCGCAAAGACCGAGCCCCGGGCGATGACAAAGAAGTCCCTGAGCTTGGCGAGGCGGGTGATGATGTCGTGGGTCAAGCCATCGGCCAGCCCGCCACGAACGCCGCTAGCGGCGTCTTCGGCAAATGGCATCACGGCCAGCGAAGCCTTGTGCGGCGTCGCGGCTTCTGAACCGGCAAGCATGATTGACGCCTTGTTCGGCCCGGGCGGAGCTGCCGGTTGTGCCGGCAAAGTGGCGCAGTGACGTTCCGCGCGAATGGCAAGCCACGCCTGGCGCACGGGGCCGAAATCCAGCTCTTCCGATTGGAAGAGCGATGCTGCTGCGGCAAGATGGTCCTCGCAGGCACGGAACTGGCCGCGCCGCGCCAGCCTCACCAGGAGTGCGACATGGGCGCTGCTGTCGAACGGGGTCAATTCCAGCCATTTTTCGAGATGAGCGGAGACGTCTTCGGAATCGGCCGGGAGCGTCTTGACCAGACATTCCAGTATAGCCGCGTGGCAGGAACCGAAACGGCGGCGCTGCGCGGTCAGCCAGCTGTTGAAGAGAGGGCAGCGGTCGATCTCCAGCCCTTCGAGGAAGTCGCCGACGAACAGGCCGGAGAGCAACTGCAGTCGCGTCGGCTCGAGCGTTTCGATGCCTGCGGCAGCCGCCGCGACATCCAGAACGTCGACTGAGATGCCGTCGAGATCGAGCGCGATCGTATCGCCCGATGTTTCGATCCTGCGGCGGCCCGGTTCGTCGAGCGCGGCCCGCAGCTTGCTCAGGCACCAGCGCAGCTCACCCCTGGGATCATTTGGAACATCCCACAGCAACTCGCAGAGCTTGCCACGTCCGACCGGATGGGGCGCCAGCGCCAGATAGGCCAGCAGCGCGCGCAGCTTGCGCGATGCCGGCAAGACCACCGGGACGCCGTCGCGCGCAATTGTCGGCGGCCCAAACAGGCGCACGACAACACCTTGATGGCTGCTCGCCAGGCTCGATTCCACGCCAGATACCACGCCTGCTCCCACGCTGACCTGCCGGCCCCTGCTTTACCACCGAGCACGACAAAGTGCACCCGGCTGGCAAAATTTGTGCGCCGAATGTGGTGTTTACCACACTGCCGCACGTCAAGGACCTGTAGTGCGGCAAGGTGTCGAAATCTCGCCGCTCAAACCGCCGGTGTGTACCGGCCCGTGAGCAAGAACCAGGAGTCTACCATGTTGCATCAGCAGAAAATCAGAACCACGGCCGGCCGCGGCCGCCTGTTCGACAGCATTCTCGACACCATCGGCGACACGCCGGTCATCCGCGTCAATAATCTCGGACCGGCGCACGCCACCATCTACGTCAAGGCCGAGTTCTTCAATCCGGCTGCGTCGGTGAAGGACCGGCTGGCGCTCAACATCATCGAGGAAGGTGAACGCACCGGCGCGCTCAAGCCGGGACAGACCATCGTCGAGGCGACCAGCGGCAACACGGGCATCGGTCTTGCCATGGTCTGTGCGCAGAAGGGCTACAAGCTGGTGGTGACGATGGCCGACAGTTTCTCGGTCGAGCGCCGCAAGCTGATGCGGATGCTGGGCGCCAAGGTGGTGCTGACGCCGCGCGCCGAGAAAGGCTTCGGCATGTACAAGAAGGCGGTGGAACTGGCCGAAGCCAATGGCTGGTTCCTGGCCCGCCAGTTCGAGACCGAGGCCAACGCCGACATCCATGAAGCAACCACGGGACGCGAGATCGTCAACGATTTCGCCGGCTCGCGGCTCGACTATTTCGTCACTGGCTACGGCACCGGCGGCACCGTCGCCGGCGTGGCGCGGGTGCTGCGCCGCGAGCGGCCTGAGACTCGGATCGTGCTCACCGAACCGGTTAATGCGCAGCTTGTCGGCAGCGGCAAGCCGCAGATGCGTGGCGCCGGCGGAGCGCCGGCCGCCAGCCATCCGGCTTTCGAACCGCACCCGATCCAGGGCTGGACGCCGGATTTCATCCCGCACGTCCTGCAGGAGGCCATCGATGGCAACTTCTATGACGAGGTGATGCCGATCGCCGGGCCGGAGGGCATGAAATGGGCCAAGGCGCTGGCGCAGCAGGAAGGCATCTTCACCGGCATTTCCGGCGGTTCGGCTTTTGCCGTGGCGCGCCAGATCGCCGGCACGGCACCGGCCGGATCGGTGATCCTGTGCATGCTTCCCGATACCGGTGAACGCTACATGACCACGCCTTTGTTCGACGGCATCGAGGCCGAGATGAATGCGGAAGAGCTTGCTCTCTCGCGCTCGACGCCCGGTTGCCAGTTCCCGGCATGATGACGCGGGAGCAAATTGCATGGACGCGATGCCTGGACACTCGGCTACCAGTACCGAGGAAACGCTTGACCCCTCGGACTGGGCCGATGTGCAAAGCCTGTCGCATCGGATCGTTGACGATGCCGTCGCTTACCTGCGCGATGTCAGGCAACGGCCGGTGTGGCAGGAGATGCCTGGAGATGTGAGGGATTTCTTCACCGCCTCTCTGCCGCAATCGCCGACCCCGCTTGCCGACATCTATGGCGATGTCGTGGACAAGGTGATGCCCTATCCGATGGGCAACATCCATCCGCGCTTCTGGTCCTGGTATATGGGGTCGAGCAATTTTACCGGCGCGATCGGCGATTTCCTGGCGGCAATCCAGGGCTCCAATCTCGGCGGCGGCAACCATGCCGCCGCCCTGATGGACGGCCAGGTGGTCGACTGGTGCAAGCAGATGACCGGCATGCCGGCTTCGGCCAGCGGCACGCTGGTCAGCGGCGGTTCGATGGCCAACATCATCGGGCTGACCGTGGCGCGCAACACCAAGGCCGGCATCGACGTGCGCGAGCACGGCGTTGCCGCCATCGAAAAGCCGTTGCGTTTCTATGGCTCGGACCAGGTCCATTCCTGTCACCGCAAGGGGATGGAAGCGCTCGGCCTCGGCAACAAGGCGCTGCGGCGCATTGCCAGCGACGCCGGACTTCGCATCGACATCGAAGCTTTGCGGGCGGCGATATCGGAAGATCGCGCGGCCGGGTTCAAGCCGGCCTGCATCATCGGCAATGCCGGCACTGTCAACACCGGCGCCATCGACGATCTGCAGGCGCTGGCCAAGCTGACGCATGAGGAGGATCTCTGGTTCCATGTCGACGGCTGCATCGGCGCGCTGATCGCGATCGCGCCCGAGAATGCGCATCGCGTCGCCGGCATCGAATGGGCCGATTCCATCGCGCTCGATCCGCACAAATGGCTGCATGCGCCGTTCGAGGCAGGCTGCGCGTTGGTCAGGGATGCCTCGGCGCATCGCAAGACCTTCGCGGTGACGCCGGAATATCTGGAATCGACACCGCGCGGCCTCGCCTCCGGCCAATGGCTGCACGACTATGGCCTGCAGACGACACGTGGCTTCAAGGCACTCAAAGTGTGGATGGCGTTGCGAGAACACGGTGTCGAAAAATTCGGCCGCCTGATCGACCAGAACATTGCGCAGGGGCAGTATCTCTCAGGGCTGATCGCGGCCGAGTCAGCGCTCGAACTGACGGCGCCGACCAGCATCAACATCGTCTGCTTCCGCTATCGCGCGGATGGTCTCGATGGCGAGCGCGCGAAAGCGCTCAACACCGAGATCATGCTGAGGCTGCAGGAAGACGGAACCGCCGCCATTTCCGATACCACGGTGCAAGGCCGGCATTGCCTCAGGGTGGCGATCAACAACCACCGGACCCGGCGCGAGGATCTCGACCTTCTCGTCGCCGAAACGGTCCGCCTGGGCAACGAGATCGCTTCTGCCTGACCGGCCATGGGGTAGTTCTCAGCCGCTGGCGGCCTCCTTTAAATCGCTCTCCGTAGCGGGAAACGTCACGCCGGGAAGGTAAAATGTGATCGGCCGGATTTCGTAGACTGCCGAGGGATTCACGCGGCGCAAGTCGCGCGCAGCCGCAATCGCCGCCTCCTGCGTGGCGCAGTCGAGGACATAAAGACCCAGCAATTGTTCCTTGGTCTCGGCAAACGGCCCGTCGATGACGATGCCTTCGCCCGGACCGCGCAGCGTGACGGCCTCGGCGGTCGCGCCCAGTCTTGCCGCCGGCCCAAGCTTGCCTTCGCGGGTCAGCCTGGCGTTGACTTCGAGCAGGTCGTGCATCAGCGCCGCATCCTGCTGCGGCGTCAGGGACTGGATGGTCTGTTCGACGTGATAGGCCAGGATGGCGTAAAACATGCGGCGATCTCCTCCTGTTCGAGCGGCCGCACTATTGCAAGGGCGGGTTGGTTGATCCACCCCCGGAGCCCATCGAGACGCTAGTCTGCTGCCTTATGCCGCCAGCGGCAGGCTGAGCTCCGTCAGCAGGCCGCCGCGGGGATGGTTGGACAGGTTGACATCGCCGCCGGCGGCACGCGCAATGTTGCGGGCAATGGTCAGGCCGAGGCCGAGGCCGCCGGTCTGGCGGTTGCGCGATTGCTCCAGCCGCACGAAGGAACCGAACACCTGATCGAGCTGCGCCTGCGGTATGCCCGGCCCCTCGTCGCGGATAACCAGCGTGACCGTGCCGTCCGACTGCCGCAGGCTGACATGGGCTTTCTTGCCGTAGGTCACGGCATTCTGGACCAGATTGTTGACGCAGCGCTTGAGCGCCACCGGCCGCGCCATGCAGATCATGCCACGCGGCCTGGCGCCGTCATGGTCGAACGTGACGTCCTCGAAACTGTCGGCGATGGATTCCACCAGCGACCAGAAATCGATCCGCTCGCTCTTCTCCTCGGTGACTTCGAAGGTGGCGAAGTCGATGACGGAGCTGGCGATGCTCTCGATGTCGGCGAGGTCGTGGGCGAGCGCCTCGCGCGCCGTCGATCTGCGCAACAGTTCGAGGCGCAGCCGCATGCGGGTCAGCGGCGTGCGCAGATCGTGGGCGAGCGCGGCGGCCAGATGTTCGCGGTCCTCGACATAGTCGCGCAGCCTCACCTGCATGGCGTTCACGGCTTTGGCCGCGGCGCGGATTTCGCGGCTGCCGGTCTCGGCGATCGGCGGGCTCTTCAGGTCCGTGCCGATCCGGTTGACCGCCGTTTCCATCATCCGATAGGGCGCCGTCAGCCGGCGCAGCGACCAGATCGACATGATCACCACCAGGGCCGCGATCAGCGAATAGAGCGGCAGGCTGTCGAAGCTCAATATCGGTCCGACCGGCGTGTTGGGCTCGGTGAAATTCAGCCATTGGCCGTCGGCGAAGCGGACAGATGCCGTCAGCTTGTCGCTCTGGGCGAAGCTGGCCGCCAGCGATAACAGGTCACGCTCCACCGCGCCGACATCCTTGGTCACGGCCACACCGCCAGGCGCGTTGGCTGCCTGGGTTGCCGGATCGCGCCGGACGCGGGCGTCGGTGATGCCGAATTTCGACAGCCGCCCGACCAGGATGTCCTCGAGTTCGGCCAGTTCGTCGTCGCCGGCGATCGACGAGGTGACCGCGGGCGTGTCCGACACGGTCAGCGCATAGGTGGCGTTGAACAGACCGGAGGCCGTCAGCTTGCGCTGCTCCGGCGTGTCGTCATGCATCAGCTGCACCAGCGAATAGGCGCGGTCGTTAAGCCGGTAGAGATCGACCTCGTCATTGGCGACGGCGCGATCGCGCGAGACGATATAGAGTGTAGCGACCTGGCTGATCAGCAGGCCGGCAATGACGATGAGCAAAACCCAGACCGGCAGGGTTTGCGGCAGGAACCGTCTCATTCGGAGGTGGTCTCGGGCAGGAACTGGTAGCCGCCGCTGCGCACGGTCAGGATCAGTTTCGGCGTCTTGGGGTCGTCTTCCATCTTGCGCCTGAGACGGCTGACCAGGATGTCGATACTGCGATCGAAGGAATAGTCGCTGTCACCGCCGGAAAGCTCGATGAGCTGGTCGCGGGTGAGCACGCGCTGCGCGCTTTTGACGAAGGTCTGCAACAGGTTGAACTCCGCCATCGTCAGCTCGACCCTGACATCGCCCGGCGCCATCAGCCGCCGGCGCGAGCAGTCCATCGTCCAGCCGGCGAAATGGTAGATTTGCTTGGTGGTGGCGCGCTTCGGCTCAGCAGCACCATTGCGCCTCAAAACGGCGCGGATGCGGGCCAGCAGCTCGCGCGGATCGAAGGGTTTGGGCACATAGTCGTCGGCGCCCATCTCCAGGCCGACGACCCGGTCGGTGGTCTCGGTCACCGCCGTCAGCATGATGATCGGCGTCGAGTAGCTGGCGCGCAGGTCGCGGCAGAGTTCCAGCCCGCTTTTTCCCGGCAGCATCACATCAAGCACGATCAGGTCTACCTGCGTGCGGCGCAGTATGTCCTCCATCTCGATGCCGTCGGCGGCAACCGTGGTGCGCAGGCCGCGCTTCTGGAAGAATTCCTGAAGCAGATCGCGAATGCCCTTGTCGTCGTCGACGATCAGTATGTGCGCATCGGATTTCACGGCGATCCTGTCATTGCTGGCGGCCGGTCGGCGGCTGCCTTCTGAGTCTGCTTCTGTGGCGTCACCCACACGATAGAATTCTGGCCACATGTTGGCCAGCGGCGATGATCGCCCGCAAAGCCGATTTGCCAGAAACAATCCAGAAACAAAATTCTATAGTCCGGAAAAACTCCCGAAAAAAATCAAGGGCATAAAGGGTGTCGTGGCGGTCAGGACATCGGCTGCGACGCGAAGTCTCCGGAGTAACGGACATTACCGATGCACAGGTTCACGACCAGCTTGATGGGTGCGCTGCTCAGCATTCCGCTCGTCACAGCCGCGGTCGGAGCCACAACCGCAAAGGTGACGCCGATCACAAGGAGCGAGCGCTGTATCGATCTCAATCGCCAGGTAGACGAAGCCCTCGAAACCCATGCCGCGGCAACGCAGGTCACCGCGGCGAAAGCACTGCAAAGAAAGGGAAACCGGTTCTGCGCCAACAAGAAACAGGCACAGGGTATCCGGATGCTCGCGAACGCTTTGAAGCTGCTTGGAGTGACACCGATCGACCCGGTTCAGTGACACTCGAAACTCGACCCGCACAAAGAAGGAAATGAAGCCATGAAAAAGTCCATCCTCTCCGCCACCGGTCTCGCCGTCGCTCTCGCTTTCGCAATGCCGGCTCTGGGCAATGCCGCTGCCACCACGACCGCTGCTCCGGCTGCTTCCACGACCACCGCTCCGGCGACCACGACCGCCAAGCCCCCGGTGAAGAAGGTCGTCGCCAAGAAGCCCGTCAAGAAGCACAAGAAGGCGAAGAAGGTCGTCAAGACGGACGCCCCGAAGGCCTGATCCAGACAGCCAACAGGCTTGTCTGTAACAAGGCCGCTCCAGCACCCCCCGGCTGGAGCGGCCTTGTCGTGTGAGAGCATGATTACCCGTTGATGGGTGCCGGCCACCCAGATCTTTAACCCGTTTGCAATGCCGGTCCAGTAGGACAGCCCGCATGAAGAAGCGGCTTTCATCCATTCTGCGGTCGATGGCCATCGGCGGCCTTGTCGCCTCGGCAATGGTCAGGGTGCTGGTCCAGTTTACCGCCAGCCCGGTGCCCGATCCGGTGAGCGGGCGCACGGAGCCGTCGCTGTTTGCACCGGCAATCTCCAGCAGCTGGCAATACATCACACCATGGCAAAGCCTGCTGCTTACCGTGATCACCGGCGCGGCGCTGGCCTGCTTCTTCGGCTCGCTCGCGGTCGCCTGGGTCGAATACAAGGCGGCCGGATCAAGGCCGGATGCGGCATCCAGCGCACGGCAATTCCAGGCTCGTCGCGTCGCCGATCGCCAGGGCCGTTGAACCGCAGCGTACACTTCCTAAATTTGTGAACGGCAGCACTTCCGGGAAGCCGGTTTGGCGCGCCGATCAAAATGGACGACGGCTTTCCCCCATGACAAAGTGAGAGCTACCCCTCGCGCGATACCGCGGTTCCCTATGCCTGAAATCAGCTCCAAACCCCGGACCAAGACCAAGCCGCAGACCGAGCGACCGAAGCTCTACAAGGTCATCCTCATCAATGACGATTTTACGCCGCGCGAATTCGTGGTGACGGTGCTGAAGGGCGAGTTCAAGCTCAGCGAAGACCAGGCGAACCGGGTGATGATCACCGCGCACCGGCTCGGCGTTTGCGTCGTTGCCGTCTTCACCAGGGATGTGGCCGAGACCAAGGCGACACGGGCCATCGACGCGGCCAAGGCCAAGGGGTACCCGCTGCTGTTTACGACGGAGCCGGAGGAGTAGGTTGAGCGTCTTTCTCCCCCTCACTATACGGGGAGAAATGTCCGGTGTCCGAACCGGATAGATAGGTAACAGAATGGACCGATAGCATGGGTGACAGTTTTCTTGTCCGCCGGAGGACCGGCGATGGTTTGGCGAGAGACTGGCATCATGGACGAGCGGCTACGGTTTGTTGTGGAGTGTCTTTCTGGGGATGAGACGATGGTTGCGCTTTGTGCGGCCTACGGGATCTCACGCAAGAACGGCTACAAATGGCTAGGACGCTATCGGACGTTTGGGCCTGAGGGTTTGCACGACCTGCCGCGAGCCCCGCTCAATCATGGCCGGGCGACAGCTCAGGATCTGGTTGAGCGGATTGTGGCGGCCAAGGAGCTGCATCCGCTTTGGGGTCCAAAGAAGATCGTGGCACGGCTCAGGCGCACGGCTCCCGAGTTCATGTGGCCTTCAGCCTCGACGGTCGGCGCGATCCTTGCGCGGCATGGGCTTGTCCGCGCCCGCAAGCGACCCCGCCTGCGGGCCTGCGGCAATGGACCCTGGCCACAGCCGCAAGAACCGAACGCGGTGTGGACTGGCGATCACAAGGGCTGGTTCCGGACCCGCGACGGCTGGCGTTGCGAACCCTTGACGGTGATGGATGCGTCGAGCCGCTATCTTCTGGCGCTCGAAGCGACGGGGTCGACGGCC